>JBKBIY010000029.1:0-12015 GCA_046294045.1 bacterium
ATTTAGAAATAAAAATTTGTTTAAAATTATCATTTTTTTCAGCTATTTTAGAAAGAAATTTTATAGATTCCTCTTTTATTTTATCATCTCCAAGTATAAGCAGTACATCTACTCCAGCTAAAATTGAGTTAATTAAAATATCCTCCCATTTATAATTATTTAATGCCTTCATGTTTAAAGCATCGGAAAATACTAATCCATTAAAATCTATTAAACTAAGTGTTTTTTTAGATAAAGTTGATGGTAAATAATCTACATTTCTATATACCACATGTGCTGTCATTATAGAGGGTAAAAATAATTTATTATACAAAAAAGGATAGAGATGTTCAAAACTTACTCTTGAATAAGGTAAAGCTAGGTGGCTATCTACGTTTGTATCCCCATGGCCGGGAAAATGTTTTCCTGTACATAAAACGCCAGCGTCTTTGTAACCCTTAATATACTGAAAAGATAATTTAGCTACCAGGTGGTAATCATTACCAAAACTTCTAGCACCAATAATAGGATTATCTGGATTAGTATTTACATCCATTACAGGCGAAAAATTTAGATTAAATCCCAAATATTTAATTACTAGCCCATTAAGTTTAGAAATTTTATAAGCAGTTTCTTGATTTTTGACAAAGTGTTGAGAAAAAACTGCAGGAAAGTCAGGATAGTCAAATCTAAATACCACCCCACCCTCCTGATCAACAGCGCTAAATATATTAACATTATGTTTATCCCTAAACAATTTAATATAATAGCTATTAAATTCCTTAAGATTTTTCCAACCATTTTCGCTTTGATCTATATCTTTATGAAAAAGTATGTAACCCGCAAATGGATATTTAGCAGCAAACTCTGGATCTTGAAAATCAATTAATATTAATCTCGATACAATTTTTTCTAAATCTTTCATTCTTTCTTACTTATAACTGAATAGAAAACAAGTAATAAATTAGATGGTCTTTCAGCTATTCTTCTAACAAAATATTCATACCATTCATATCCTATTGGTATGTATATTCTTAGATTATATCCTTGTTCTAGTATTTTCTTTTGTAACTCTGGCCTTACTCCATAAAGCATTTGAAATTCAAAATTATCTTTTGATATGGCTTTAAAGTTAACATAGTTTTTTATTTTCTCAATAATTTTATGATCATGTGTAGCAAAAGCAGGATATAACTTATCAACATTATCTAACATTTTAACTGCTAAATTATAATAATTTTCATCAATTAATTTTTTTGTTGGAAAAATTTTATCCATAGGTTCTTTATATGCACCTTTGCAAAGTCTTACAATTGGTTTATATTCCCAATTATTCGAAATTATCCTATCTTCTATGTCTTTAGTTGTTCTATACAAGTAAGCTTGAAAGGTTATGTCTAAATTATTATAACTTTGGCTAAGGGAAGAAAAAATGTTAAGAGTATGATCTATGAATTCTGAAGATTCCATATCTATATGTATTCTTAAATTATTTTCTTTAGCAAATTTTAAAATTTCTTCAAGATTTTCTACGCATTTCTCTTCATCTATCAATAAACCCATTGCAGTTAATTTAACAGAAACTGTAACATTACTAAAATTTTTAATCTTTTCTACGATATTTAATACATTTTCTTTGTATTCTTTAATTTTTTTATCGGATATGTTATGTTCTCCTAAAAATGAAAAAGTAAATTTATAACCTGCAGAAACTAATTCTTCCATTTTCGGTATAAACGACTCTATATTTTCTCCTCCTATATATTTAAACGCAATCTTCTTAATTGAACTAAGCTTTCTAATTTCCTTTACTATAGGATTATTAAAAAGTGATATTATTAAAGTTTTTAAATTCATATTCCACTTTTAGTTAATTTCTCTCAGAAAGAGAAATAGTGGAAAGATATATAAAAAGTAAAGTACTAATTAAGTAATAAGCTACATTTTTTAAATCTATTACACCTTTTGAGAAGTTTTCAAAATTAGTAGCTAAAGAAATAGTTTTTACGAAGTTTTTATAAGCAGCTCCTGCAAAATCTCCTGTAAATCCTATAAGCCACAATATCAAAACTATGACAAAAGAAATTATCCAAGCAAAAACAAGATCATCAGAAAAAGTAGAAACAAAAACCGAAATAGCTATAACATTTACCCCTAATAAAAATAACCCTAAAGTACCAGATAAAATTATTCCAAAATCTATTGACCCTTTATTTATCAAAGAATAAAAAAATATAAAAATTAAAATATACAAAAGAGCATTAATTAAAAACAAGGTATAAATAACAAAAGACGATATAAATTTCCCCATAACTAGTTCAGTTTCTTTAAAAGGATATGTAAACAACAATTCTAATGTCTTTAATTTTCTTTCTTGTGAGAAAGATTTAGCAGCTACTATAGGAATCACAATTATACTAAAAAAAGCAATAAAAGAAAGATAAGGAGTTACAATCATTTCATTTACATTAAATCCTCTTGCAAACGTAGGAAAACTAATTGCAATAAAAGCTGCCTGAAAAAAACCATATACCGCACTTATAAAAAAAATAGTTAAAAATATCAACGCTACAGTCATAGATAAAAAAGGAAATATACTTGATAAATACTCCAATATATCCTTTGATACCACCAAATTTATTTTTCTAAAATTCATACTCCATCACTCCTTAATATTAGTTATTATCTTGAATGATTTTTAAAAACAAATCTTCCATAGTTAATACATGCTTATTTACATATCTAAAGAATATTTCATTTTTTATAAAATCTGCATTTATTTTTTCTATTTCAGATTCTAAATCTTTTGAAATTTTTATCCTACAAACTTCTTGTTCAAATTTAATATTTGAATCATTTATATCATATCTACTTAACACTTCTTTTATTTGTTGTTGTTTAGATTTAATTAATGATTGATCAAACAAATATTCTACGGTAATTTCACTTACTTTTTCTTTAAGATTCTCTATTTTGTCACTTGCTTTGATTTTTCCTTGATGTATTATAACAACGTTATCGCATATTGCTTCTACTTCTTGCATAATGTGAGTACTTAAAATTATAGTTCTATTTTTAGATAGCTGCTTTATAAGATTTCTTATTTCTACTATTTGAGCTGGATCCAGTCCTTGAGTAGGTTCATCTAAAATGATTACCTTTGGTTCTCCTATTATTGCCTGAGCTATTCCTACCCTTTGCTTATAACCTTTCGATAATTCTCTTAAAAAATTGTTTTTATAATTTTCAAGCCCTACCATTTTTACAACCTTTTCAACTTCTTCTTCTACCTTATCTTTATCTATATCCTTAGCACTCGCTGCAAATCTAAGAAAATCCAAAACTGTTAAATTTTCATAGATAGGAAAATTCTCTGGTAAATACCCTATTAACTTTCTAACTTCATAAGGATTTTCAAGAGCATTTATATTATTTACAAAAACCTTACCAGAAGTAGGTTTAAAATAAGTCGTTATTATTTTCATTGTTGTGGTTTTTCCTGCTCCATTTAATCCTAAAAATCCTGTTATTTTCCCTTCTTCAAAATCAACAGTTATTTGATCTACTGCTATTTTATTACCGTAATTTTTTGTTACATCCTCTAAAACAACTATTTTACTCATAACTCTTACTCCTTATACACTTACTTTAACTTCATTAACAACGCTTTCAAGATTACCTTTAAGATAGAAAGCCGGTTCAGGAATATGATCCACCTGACCGGTTATAATGCTTTTTACTCCCTCTATAGTTTCCTTTATTTTTACATAAGCTCCTTTTCTACCTGTAAAATATTCAGCTACATGGAAAGGTTGAGAAAAGAATTTTTGTAATTTTCTTGCTCTTGCTACCAGTAATTTCTCTTCCTCTGATAACTCCTCTATACCTAATATTGCTATTATATCCTGTAATTCTTTATATCTTTGAAGAGTCTCTATTGCTAATCTTGCAACTTCATAATGCTCATTATCAATTAGACCCTTTTCCATTAGTCTTGAAGAACAAGCTAGCGGATCAACAGCGGGATATAATCCTTGCTCTGCAATTTGCCTTGAAAGTATAACAGTAGCATCAAGATGGCTAAACACCGTAGCAACTCCAGGATCAGTAATATCATCAGCAGGAACATATATAGCTTGCACTGCAGTAATTGAACCATATTTAGTTGTTACTATTCTTTCTTGAAGCATTCCCATCTCAGTAGCTAGAGTAGGTTGGTAACCTACAGCAGATGGCATCCTACCTAAAAGAGCGGATACTTCACTACCTGCAAGTGCATACCTAAATATGTTATCCATAAATATTAAAACATCTCTTTTTTCAACATCCCTAAAATACTCTGCCATTGTTATAGCAGTAAAACCAACCCTAAACCTTACACCTGGAGGTTCATCCATTTGCCCAAATACCATAACAGTACTATTTATAACACCACTTCTTTGCATTTCTAAATATAAATCATTTCCTTCTCTTGTTCTTTCACCTATACCCGCAAATACAGCTACTCCCTTATGTTCTTTTGCTATATTATGAATGAATTCTTGTATTAAAACTGTTTTTCCTACACCTGCTCCACCAAACATTCCTATCTTTCCGCCTCTAGAAAACGGGGCTATTAAATCGACTACTTTTATACCAGTTTCCTGAAACCTCCTTTCAGGATCTATTTCTTCAAGACTGGGAGCAGATCTCAAAATTGGCCAGTGATCATTTGCTTCAACAGGACCCTTACCATCTATTGGAAAACCTAATACATTAAAAATTCTTCCTAAAATATTTCTAGAAACAGGTACCATTATAGGATTTCCTGTATCAACAACTTTCATTCCCCTTTCTAATCCATCAGTAGGTCCTAGCGCCAAACATCTAACTATATGATCCCCTAAATTACTTTGCACTTCAAGAAATAACTCATCAAATCTTTCTTCCGGTCTTTCAGATACCCTTGCTCCTTTAAATTTCTCCTTTCTTTTAACTATTAAAGCATTATATAATTTAGGCTCTTGACGAGGCTTGAACCTAACATCTACTACCCCGCCCCTAATCTGTACTATCTCTCCTATATTTGCATCAGGTTTAGAAATTAGTTCATCATACGTCATAACCTACTACCTCCCTAATCCTTATCTTCTTTTTATTCCCTCTTTATTTAACTTTTCAAATAAACCTTCTAATACTTTATTTATATCCTCGTTTGTTAATTCTTCTAAAGGTTTTATTTCCAATCTAAAAGTATAACTTTTAGCATCATCCATTTGATATATATCAATTAAATAAAGATTTGATATGATCATTTTGTAAGCTAAATTTTCTTGAAAAGTTTTCATCACTGTTTTATAAAACATATCATAGTTAATTTCTTTATCCACATAAAAGGATATATCTTTGTAAATCGGTGGATAATATGAAATATTAAAATCTTTATCTACATATAACTCGTCAGAAATATTTGAAAAGAGATCTTCAATATAAAATACACCTACTAAAGTAGAAGGAGGATATGAAAAAACTTTTAATAAACTATGATTAAGAATTCCAATAAAACCAACTTTTCTTTCCTTTTGATAAATTTCATATCCTCTAGTAAAAAAATTATAAGAATTTGCAGGAATTAAAAATAAATCACCAAAAATAGATTTTATTCTTTGAATTTCATTTATAACATAAGATTGAGGATTAAAAATAAAGCTTTTATTTTCATTATAAACAACAATTCCCAACTCATAACTTTCTTTTTTTTTAAAAACTTTTCCTATCTCAAAAATCTTGATATTCTTATAACCTGCCTTATAATTATCAGAAGCTATTTTTAAAATTGAAGGTATAATAGAATTTCTATAAGCTGCGTGTTCTGCGGACATATAATTATCAATTTTTAAAAAATCTTCTCCTAAAAATTCCAAATATTTAGGACTAAGTAAATTATATCCTATAACCTCATAATAGCCATTACTAACCAACTTTCTTTTTAAATTCTCAATATAATCTATAATTTTTTCTTTAAAGATTCTAGTTTGCTTTCCAAAGTGATGTATTTTTTCCGGTTGTGAATCCTTTAAGGCTTCACTAACAATGTTATTAAATCCTTTAAATCTACATAATTCTTCAGCTACATCCCACCAATAATTTATATCACTCCTAAAAGTTTTAACAACTATCCTATCACCTTCCATAGAAAAATCTTCTCCTATAACGTTTAGAAAATTTTTTATATCATCTTCTTGAAAGTTTATCCCTATATATTCATTTATCTTTTGTTTACTAAAACTCAAAATTTTAGCATCTTCTTTAAAACCCGAATAATTAAAACCTATATATCTGTATTTAACTTTGAACTCATTTAATAAAGAAATCAATCTATTATGTGCATAATCAACATAAATATCAGGAATATTTTTATCAAATCTTTTTGAAGAATTGGTATATAATCCTAATCTTTTAGAAGTTCTTCTTATTGTTGATGGTAAGAATTTTGCTATTTCAATAACAATTTTTTTAGTATTTTCTTTTACAGAATAATTTCTCGATCCTATTATCCCAGCAAGAGCTAAAATTTTATTTTCTTCATCAGATATAACAAGATCATCATTAATTAACTCATAATCCTTACCATCGAGGGCATGTAAAACTTCTCCGTTTTTTGCCTTTCTAACAACTATCTTTTTATAAATACCATCTTCATCAAAAGCATGCAATGGTTGAGCTAATTCGTACATTAAAAAATTCGTTACATCCACGATATTATTAACAGGTTTTGTTCCCATCCAACTTAAAATTAATTGCATCTCAATTGGAGAATAATCAATTTTTACATCCTCCAAAAATATAGCTTTATAATATCTACAATCTGAAGATTCTAAATTTATACCCATCTTTTCAACTCTACTATCAAACATTTCTGAACTCTTTAATATATCATTAAAAGATGTATTCAAAACAAAACTAATTTCTTTGCATAAGTGATAAGCTGATAAAGTTTCAACTTTGTTAGCTAGAGGCTTAATTTCTATAACATAATCACTCATTTTTATTACATCTTTAAGATATTTTCCTATACTTTTAGATATCTTTTCATCAAAATTAAACTTACTAACTCCTAATCCATAAGATTTTACATTATCCCAACCTAACTCTCTACAAGAGAGCATCATTCCAAAACTATCTATTCCTCTTATATTCCTTTTATCTATTTTCAATCCCGTAGGTAAACTGCAACCTGGAAGAGCAACCAATACTATATCATCCACTTCTACACTCTCATCTGCAGTTAAAATTTGCAATAACTCATTTTCCAAATCAACCTTACAAACCCAAATTTTATCAGCATTTGGATGTTTAACCTTTTCTACTATCTTACCAATTTTTACATTATCCGTTTCATAACCAACTTTATATACATTCTCAACTTCAATCCCAAGATTTACTAAACTATTAACTATAAGATCTTTATCATCAACATTAACGTATCTATTAAAAAAACATAAAGGTATTAGCATATCATTACTCCACTATTTTTACGATATTATTTATATTATTTTCCATTACATAATCCTCAACTTTAATAATACTATCAATATTCAATTCTTGTAATCTATTTGTACCTATTGAAGTATCAAATTCGAAATAAGATTCAATACTAACAACGAAGCTTCCTTGTAATACTTTCTTTTGCCCACTAACTATTTCCATGTCTATTGGAATAGACGTACTAGTTTCCAAGCTTTTCCCTTCAATATAAATTATATCATTTTCAACTTTTTTTACCACATAATTCATGTTTATATCTAAATACTTGTTATAACCAGGTAAATTAAACTTAATAGTACTAGTCCAATAATTACCTACTTCAATTTCATACTCTGGAAATACTAAAGTACTTACCTCTTGGCTACCTGCAGAATCCAAAATGTTTCCTAATTCATCAACAAGCATATAGATCGTATGATTATTAACAGGAATTATTACAGTTTTTATCTCTTCATCTATATTTTCATCAGATTGTCTGTTAGAAACCCTTACACGTATATGAAAACCTTCTTCATCTTTTGCAATAGTCTTTAATTCCACTTGAGTAAAATACAAAAATCTTGACATATCAATAATCTCGACTGCTTTAGAAATCTGTCTAACTGTATTGCTTTTAGATATATATTTTATAGTTTTTCCTACTGGATAATTAAATCTTAAAAGCATCATTATTATCCTCCCTTATAAAGTTAATAGCCAAACAAAATATTGCTCGCATGAAAATTGGATAACTCTAAAATTTTATTTTTGAGAAAAATTTTCATTTATAACTAGAAATCAAATTTTTCTGCTAATTCTGCAAGAATTTTGGTATCAAGTTTTACTGAAGGAGACATAGTGGTTGTTAAATAAGCACTTTCTATAAAATTTCCCTTTGCAGTAGCAGGTCTTGCTTTCATTAAAGTTTTGTAAGCAGCTAATAAATTCTCATATATTTTCTCTTTACCAAAAGAAATTTTTCCTAAAGGTATATGATAATTACCCAATTTATCATTTCTTATTTGTATTTTTCCTTTTTTTAATTCTTCAACTATTTGTTTAACATTGTTACCTACGGTACCTGCTTTAGGGCTAGGCATTTTTGGACCAAGTACTTTTCCTAATTGCTTACCAATTATTGGCATCATGTCTAATGTTGATACCGCAACATCAAACTTTATTTCTCCCTTTTTAACTTGTTCTACTAGATCGTTTCCTCCTACATAATCTGCACCTGCTTTTTTAGCTTCCTCAGCTAGATCTCCTTGCGCAAAAACTAAAACCACAGGACTCTTACCTATACCATGAGGTAATACCACACTTGTTCTAACAGTTTGATCGGATTTCGTAGGATCTATTGATAATTTTCCATGTAATTCAAAACTTTCATCAAATTTATTTTGCCAGTTATTTATAAAAAATTCTATAGCTTCCATTGGGCTATATTTTTTGTTAACATCTATTTTTTCTAATAAAGCAGAGTATCTTTTACTACTCATATCTACCTCCTATAAAACAACTTCTATTCCCATGTTTTTAGCTTGGGCAGCTATAATTTTAACAGCAGTCTCTAAATTCCTGGTATTCAAATCTGGCATTTTCATCTTTGCTATTTCAATTAACTTGTCTTTAGTTATCTTACCAACTTTTTGTCTATTTGGTTGAGAACTACCACTCTCTAAATTCAAAGCTTTTAATATTAAACTTGATGTTGGAGGAGTTTTTAAAACAAATTTATAAGTCCTATCACTATATACATAGACAATAGCAGGCACAATATATCCTTGCATTTTAGCAGTTTGAGCATTATAATTCTTACAAAATTCAGCTATATTTAAACCATATTGACCTAAGGCAGGACCAACTGGGGGAGCAGGTGTAGCTTTCCCCGCTTCTAAATATAAAGTTAAAGTAGATACCAGTGTCTTTGGGCCTTTTGCACCGACACCAATTTTTTCCTTAGTCTTTACCGCCATAAATAATCACTCCTTTAATCTATTTTTTCACATTCACTAACATCTATCTCTATAGGGGTCTCTCTTCCAAAAAGAACAATTGAAACCACAACTTTTCCTTTTTCAGGATATATCTTTTCAATAACGCCCTGACTATCTACAAAAGGTCCGTGAGTAATTTTAACCCTATCTCCAATATTTAACTCAACCTTCTTCGTAGGAATATTACCCTCTATAAAAGGTCTTATTTTCATAACTTCTTCATAAGATAAAGGAACAGGCTTACTTTGAGGACCTACAAAACCACCTACACCTTGTATACTCCTTATAAAACTCCAACTTTCATTATCTAATATCATTTCAACAAAAACATAATTAGGAAATATTTTTCTTTTAATCTCTTTTTGTTTTCCACCTTTTAATTTAATTTCTTTTTCAATGGGAACTACAACTCTAAAAATTTTATTATCTAGTCCTAGATTTTTAGATTTGATTTCTATGTTATTTTTAACTTCTTCTTCCATCCCAGCCATGGTATAAACAATATACCATTCAGCTTGAGGATGACTCATAAACTTATCATCAACTAATTCTCTTTCACTTTCTTTTTCACTTTCTCTTTCAATCTCCCTTTCACTGTTTTCTTCAACTTTCTCTTTGTCTTCTTTTTCTACTTTTTCTGTTTCTTCTTTTAGAGTTTTATCTTTTCCTTCCATACATTCCACCTTCTAAATATTTATTAACGGTTAGATATTTATCTTTAGTACAAATTTATAAATAGATTTTATCAAAAAATCTAGAATTTCCATGTATATAGCTGTAAAAAAAACTATTATTGCTACAGATTTAGTAGCATTTTTCACAGCTTCTTTATCGGGATAAGAAATTTTTGATAATTCTTCCTTTACTTCTGAAATAAAACCTGGTGCACTTTTTATTATCTTCATTTCTTACTCAACCTTTACTTTTAATAATCTTTAGAGTAGGAGGGAAAAGAATTTCCCCCCTACATAAAACTACTTAACTTCATTGTGATCAGTATGACATCTACAATATTTACAATACTTAGATAGTTTTAGTTTTTGTGTAGTTTTTACCCTATTTTTAGAAGTAACATAGTTTTTAGCTTTGCATTTTGAGCAAGAGAGATATATTAAAACTCTATTACCTTTTTTAGCCATAATTTTTCACCTATCCTAATAGTTCAGTAACCACTCCAGCTCCTATAGTTTTTCCACCTTCTCTTATAGCAAATCTTTGTCCTTTTTCGAGAACAACAGGTGAAATTAGCTCAGCTTCAAATTCTACATTATCCCCTGGCATAACCATTTGAACATTTTCTGGTAACTTTATGGTACCGGTTACATCTGCAGTTCTTATATAAAATTGTGGTCTATAACCTGAGGTAAATGGTTTTTGTCTACCACCCTCTTCTTTTGACAAAACGTATACATTTGCCTTAAATTTGGTATAAGCTTTTACTGAACCCGCTGCTGCTACAACTTGCCCCCTTTCTACTTCATCTTTTCCGACTCCTCTTAAAAGTAATCCCACATTATCCCCTGGTAAAGCCTCATCTAAAATTTTTCTAAACATTTCTATACTGGTAACAACCGTCTTTAAAGGATCCCTCTTTATACCAATGATTTCAACTTCAGTGTTTGGTAATAATTTTCCTCTTTCAACTCTACCAGTAACCACTGTACCTCTACCTGTTATGCTGAATACATCTTCAACAGGCATTAAGAATGGTTTATCTATTTCTCTAGGAGGTTCTTCAAAGTATTCATCCATTGCCTTGATTAATTCCAAAATTTTAGCTGTCCATTCATTTTCTTCATTAGATTCCAAAGCTTTCAAAGCACTACCTCTTACAACAGGAGCATTATCACCATCGAAACCATACTTTGACAGCAATTCTCTTACTTCCATTTCTACTAAATCAACTAATTCATTGTCAACAGAGGGGTCATCAATTTTATTTATGAAAACTATTATTTTAGGTACACCAACTTGTCTGGCAAGTAGGACGTGTTCTCTTGTTTGAGGCATAGGTCCATCAGTAGCAGCAACAACCAATATAGCTCCGTCCATTTGAGCAGCACCAGTTATCATGTTTTTAATATAGTCTACGTGTCCTGGACAATCCACATGAGCATAATGTCTCTTGTCACTTTCATATTCTACGTGAGCTATATTTATTGTTATACCTCTTGCTTTTTCTTCTGGTGCTTTATCTATCTGATCATATGCCATAAATTGTGCCATTTTCCTCATAGACAATACTTTTGTTATTGCAGCTGTTAATGTAGTTTTACCATGATCAATGTGACCTATAGTTCCCACATTTAAGTGGGGTTTTGTTCTTACAAATTTAGATTTTGCCACTTTCTATCCCTCCTTTTCCTTACAAATTACAATATACATTATTCTACAAAAAATATTAGGATTCCTCCAAATTATTAACGTTTATACCTATCTTTTATTCTTACAATATCTTTTTCTGACAGAACCTTACCAATTTGAATCTCTATTATTTCCAAATTTTCCGAAGATGTATTAAAAACCTTATGAA
>JBKBIY010000002.1:0-29126 GCA_046294045.1 bacterium
AAATAAATTTAAACACAAATCATAATAATACTTTTCAAAAGCTTTTCCATAAACCTGCTCCTCAACCATCAACCTCTTTAATTTCCCATTTACTTAATGGTTTATAACCCGTCTCCTTAAAACTCTTAAAAAGATAAACAGATAAAATGGAATTCCACGATAACACAATCTTATTATTCCAAATACGGCTTGTTTTTTTGTTTTCCTATAATTTTTAATTTTTTTACCACTTCTTCCATTTGATCCATATTTTCAACGGAAGGAAATTTTTTGTAATGCACTATTAAACCTTTGTAACCAGTATGAAAATTATAAAACTCGTAAGTGCTAAAAAAATTATCAAAACTGTCAATTTTTTCTATTTCAGAATAATCATAAAGATAATAGGCTCCTTCTTCGTCTTTAGCAATATTTTTATCATTAACTTTTGATTCATTAACCTTTGATTCAGCGGATAAAGAACTATAGTATCCCCTACCTTCGTAAAGAAAATTGTTAAGAAAATCGAAAGTTTTCAAAGCAACATTATAAAAAATTTTGGATTTATTATTATCGGTTTTTTCAAAAATTTTTGAAGCTTTGGAATAAATATATATCAAAAAAGCGTTGTCATATAACATTTTTTCAAAATGCGGTACCATCCAATTCTCGTCAACGCTATACCTACAAAATCCTCCATCAACTACATCATACATTCCCCCCATAATCATATGGGTTAAAGTTTTATTTAAAGTTTGAAAAACATAATCATTTGGAGCGTAAGAATATCTTAAAAGCAGATACTCTAAAATTTGATGAGGAGGAAATTTGGGTCTACGACCAAATCCACCCTTGTCATCTAAACTATTATGAATATTTTCATCAACCCAGGAAAGTTTTTCCTCAATTTTTTGAGGACTAAACAAACTTCTATCCAAAAGCTCAAGCTTATTTAAATAATTAGTTGTTAATTTTTCATAAACCTCATCAGCGTATTCCATTATTTTCTCCCTATCTTCTTTCCAAACCTTTAATATTCTTTTGCAAACTTCAATAAAATTTTTTTTAGGTAGATAAGTAAATCCAAAGAAAGGTTTAAGATCAGGGGTTAAAAAGAGATTAGCAGGCCAACCCGCCCTACCCTCACTTAATAAACTTAAAGCATTTATATAAAAATCATCAACATCCGGATTCTCCTCCCTATCAACCTTTATTGAAACGAAATTTTCATTAAGTACCTCCGCTACATCCGGATCCTCAAAAACCTCCCTCGCCATAACATGACACCAATGACAAGAAAAATAACCAATTGATATAAATACAAGTTTATCAAGCTCCTTAGCTAATTTTAAATTCCTTTCATCCCAAACCTTCCAAAAAATAGGATTATCTTTGTGAATAAGCAAATAAGGACTTTTCGAATTAACTAATTCATTCATAAAATACAACTTCTATACCCTATAAAAAAATCCTTACAAAAACAAGCATCAAAAGGAAAACAAAAATTAAAACAATAAAAGTTATTAGATGCAAAGCTCATGGAGAAAATAAAAAGACGCTTGCCTTACTTGTTCCAGTATGTTTGTAAAGTATGATTATATGGCAATTGGTAAAGAAAAATACCTTTTAAAATATTTCCTTGATATTGAAACAAGAGAAATCACATATCTTTCGAATTTGGAAAGAGGATAATTTTAATGAAGATAAGGAATTTATCATAAAAGAGATACAAACTACCTATTGTTTATATAAACGGTCAAAGTGTTCTAACTACAAAGTTTGGTACACAAAATGATATTGCCGAAATAAGATATATCGAATCAGAGTATAAAAAGTTAATGGAGGCTTGAAGCATGGCAAAAGCAAAAACTTTGAAGCTTGAAAAGATTATAAACATTTTAAGAAAGCACAAAGAGGAATTGAAAAAGAAATATCATCTTAAAAAAATAGGTATTTTTGGCTCTTATGTTAGAGGAGAACAAAGTAGTAAAAGTGACGTAGATATACTTGTAGAATTTGAAGAAGATGCTAAAATAGGACTTCTGGAGTTTATAAATATGGAGAATTACTTAAGTGACCTTCTTGGAGTAAAAGTTGATTTGGTAGAAAGGGTAGCTTTAAAGCCCAGAATAGGCAAGCATATACTAAAAGAGGTGATTTTTATATGAAAAGAGAAGTAAGGGATTATATTTATGAGGAATTTATATAAGAAAAATTACCCTGAAATACCATGGAGAGAAATGGCCGGTTAAGGGACAAACTGATTCATGAGTATTTTGGAGTAAAACTAAGCATAATCTGGGAAACAGTTAAAAAAGAAATACCCCCTTTAAAACCTTTATTTGAGAAAATGTTGAAGGATCTTGAAAAATGAACATTTGTGAATAAGCAAATAAGGATTCCCCGTATTAACTAATTCATTCATAAAATACAACTTCTATACCCTATAAAAAAATCCTTGAATTACAATTAATAACCTCTATAATTCTTATTGAGAACTCATTTTCATCGTATTTTATAAATTGAGATTTTATTTCAAAATCCGCTTCTTTATAAAAACCTTTGGGTATGAAAGTTTCCATTTACAATTCTTACTATTCTTAGAATTGTTATTCAAAATTTCATAAGAATTCAAAAAATAGGTATAATTAATAAAATCAATAAAAAAAAGAAGAAGAGGGTATATAAGCCCTCTTCCTCCTATTAACCTTCACGCTCGCTTTTCCTATTTTATATCGCGAATGTTTTTGCGTTTATCACTACTCCTGTTTTTTCTTGAACTTTTTCTAAAACTTTCTCTATTTGCTCTTTTGTTAATACTCCACCTTCATCATCCAATGCTCCTTTTACTCCTCCCCTATCCATTACTAATACATCAACTATAGCAGCAGGAAATTTTCTTATTATTTCAGTTAGAATCTCTTTCATAAATTCAGGATCAGCCATATTTACTTGACCTAAATTCTTTATTACAGGGGAGTCGATTCCATAGTTATTATCTTTCTTTAGATAAAAAATTCTTGCTCCCTCAAATGGTGCCCCCTCTTCCTTTCCAAAATCAACTATAACAACCTGGTGTCTATTTGGATCCTTATGCATTGACTCTTTTGTAATAAGCATGTCAACTATATATGTAACAGGTGTATCACCCTCATAGCTATTAAGTGAACTACCTTTATTAACTTTGTCAGCTGCTATATAACTTATAGATAGAAAAGGTCTATAACTACCTTCTTCCTTTACTTTTACTTCCTTATTATACTTATCCAGAGATCCTCCTTGATAGTTTGTCCCTGCAAGTCTTACCTTATCTACCATCTTTTTACACCTCCTTTTCTTTTATTTGCAAAAATTAATAAACATATTCCCTCAATTAAAACTTCTTTATTTGTTAAAATTTTGTTAAAACTAGTTAAAATTTGTTCTCATATCCATTTAACAAAAATTGGATTATTTATAAACCAACCGTCAAGGGTTTATTAACTTTTGTAACCTAGATTTCAAAAATACCTTAGATTTTAAAAATTTTAGTGAAAACTTAACAAAAACAAACATCAATATGAAAACAAAAATTAAAACAATAAAAGCTATTATAGGTAACAACCAACTAAAAAGTAAAGCTAACAAAGTTTTTATTGTTACAAATAGATCTTCCAGAAAACTTATAACCGGATTAACAGTACCTGCTGTGGTAGAGGTAGAAGCTAACCTTACAGCACTTTTTGTACCCATCATCGTGGATGTAGAAATTAAAGAAAAAGTAATAGCTACTATTGCACTTTGCCAAGGCTCCAAAGTTTGAAAAATTCCATAAATCGATACAAAAGAAATCACAGGCTTAAGCAAACTGTAAACCCCATCAAGAAAATTATCAACCGCAGGTATTTTATCAGAAACCACCTCTATAACCGTAGCTATCACCAAAAAAGCTAATACCCTGTCATCTGTCAAAAACTCTATAAAAGGAACGTTATAAAAACTTTTTACCGACAAAAGATTAAATTTAGCTAATAAGGCAGTAAGGGTAAGCGGTAAAAAAGCTCTAATACCCGTAAAAGCAGACAAAATAACAGCAAAACTTATTATAAAAACCCATTCCCAAAACATTAATCTATCCTTTTTATCTTAATTTATCTTTATCTTATAGGTCTTACCATCCAAGAAGCAAAACCCCTATAAGAGGTAGAAAATGGATAACCACCAATTATAGAAGCTAAAGATATAAACCCACTAAACAAACCGAGAAAACCTAACCCTAAAGATGGATTAACATTGTTAAACATTCCCATTGAGAATAAAGCTGCCAAATTAGGTAAAGCTACAGGACTAAAACCTAATCCCCCCATACCTGTTAACATACTAAACAACCCCATCATATTCCTCTGATTATTAAAACTTCTTAACCTGTTGTTCATTTGATTAAATAAATCAAAAATCTGTTCTTGTTGTCTTTGTTGAGTTATTTCTCTAGCTCTTGTATATATCATTCTAAGATGTTCAATAACTTTTCTTATCGCTTCCCTTAATCTTTCTTGATAATTATTAATATTTTGGAGTAATCTTTTAAGATTGTTAAGTCTTACTTCTAGCATTTGTTTTCTTTGTTGTAGTTGGTTTACTTGTTGTTGTAGTTGTTGAGCTTGATTTCTTAGTTGTTGAGCTTGATTTCTTAGTTGTTGAGCCTGTGTTTTAAGTTGTTGAGCTTGTATTTTTAGATTCATTGCCGTTTGTCTTAAGGCTTGGGCTTGGGTTAATAATTGGGCTCCTGCGGAAGCTGTAAGAGGATTAGCTAAAAGAGCTTGTGCTTGCTGCTCTAGAACTGCAGCATTTTGCTCGTGCATCTGAGCCTGGGTTTCAAAATTCTGTGCCTGCGTATCTAACTGCTGCGCCTGATTTTCTAACTGGCTAGCCTGATTATTTAACTCATTTATCCGCCCATTCAACTGACCTATCTGATTCTCTATATTAACCTTCTGCTGCTCCAAATTCCTAATAACATTTATTACCCTACTTTTATCATTCTCGGTTTTATTATAAATCTCAGCTAATTGATTATATTTTTCAACATAATTTTTAAAAAGCTCAGACAATCTTCCTAAATCATTTATACCTTGGTAAAAAGAATAATCTGGCTCAGGTATGGCAGGTACAGGCTCAGGATTATATGAAGTATTGAAATTAACAGTCCTAACAGTAGAAAATAAATCCCCATAATTCGGTACCTCAAATACACTACTATCTATAAAACCATCAGTAATAGAAGATACATTAGAAACTGAAGAAACGTTAGCTATACTTTGAGTCCTTCCTAAATTAGAGGTAACAACATTTAAGTTAGAAAATACATCAAATGCCATAACAACCCCCCTCTCTTTTTATACTCTATAATACTATATATACCATTTTTAAAAAAATTTAATCACTAAACACATTTTTTAACATTTTTTTAACATAACCTCAAAAAGTTAAAAAAACAAAAAATAAAAACTAAATACTATCCTATGGAAAAAATAAACAATTTTCAACACAAATCCATAAGTAGATTCATAGTTGATAAAATCAAATATAAAAGACAAATTCATAACAACAAAAATTTTATACAAAAAAATTTACAAATAATCCAAAACGACTACCTTGATAATTACCATAATAATATCAAAAAAATCATAGAAACCCAAACATTAAAAGTTATAACCGAGCCTACTAAAGAAATCGAAAATAACCAAAATAATCTAAACCCCAATAATCTAAAATCTAATAATCTAAACCCTAACCTACAAAGCATAAATTTACAATATGCAATAGATCAAGGTATAAGAGGAAAAGATGTAGTAGTGGCAGTAGTTGATAGTGGTATCATCTACAATCACCCCGATATAGAAAAAGATAGAATCATTTTTTACAAAGATTTTTCCGAAGAGTCCACCCAAGAAAAACCTAAAGATATTCTTGGACACGGTACTTATGTAACATCAATCATCGGGGGTACAGGAAAATCTTCTAACGGCTACAACCAAGGAATAGCTCCAGAAGCTAAATTCGTTATCCTCAGAATAACATCAGTATCCGAGGTTATTAAAGCTCTCGAATGGCTAAAAGAAAACGGTAAAAAATATAACATTAAAGTTATAAACCTATCAATAGGAGTAGACACAGATCCAAATAAATCTTGGGCAGATGATGTCATTGCTAAACTCGCAAATGATTTAGCTCAAGAATATACAGTAGTAGCAGCTGCTGGAAATGACCAAACATACGAAACAATAGATAGCCCCGGCGTAGCACCAGATGTAATCACCGTCGGAGGAAGCGATACCAAAAATACACCCTCTCCAGAAGACGACGAAGTATACATAGGATCCTCTAAAGGACCTACACCTACACTAGAAAAACTTCCTAAACCCGACGTAATAGCTCCATCAAAAAAAATAACCGGCGCCAGAGTACCCGGTAGCATCCTAGATCCCTTCACCTTAAAATCAGAAGAAATTAACTGGGAAAAAGGGTACTACATAGAAAGCTCAGGAACAAGCGCAGGAACAGCTATCGTAAGCGGATTAGCAGCACTTATATACCAAATACTACCCACAGCAACCCCGCAAATTGTAAAAAAAATCATAACTCAATCCACAAACAAACTTAAAGACCCCCAAGGACAAGAATATGACTACTACTCCCAAGGAAACGGAGTAATAGACATAAAAAAAGCACTCCAAATCGCTATGGAAATAAAAAACCAAAACCCTAACCTAGCATGAAAATTTTAACCCTATGAAATCAACCCTATTCTTCGGATACACAGGATTAATAGGAAACAAATTATTAAAAAACCTTCACAACATCCCTTATTTTCAGGATCATCAACAAATCCTCTGCTTCTCCCGTAAAAAAATAAACACCCAATTGCCAAACTTCATACATTTCATCCAATACTCCCCTAAAACCCTACAAGATCAACTAAAAGAAACGCTGTCTCAAAAAAAACAAAAATGGACAATAATACTACTAACAGGAGAACCGATCTTTAACCTTATAACCCCAAAACAATGGGAAAAAATATATAACAGCAGAGTACAACTAAACCAAAAAATTATTAAAACCATAGAAGAAACTCAAACAGAAGTAGAAAAAATTATTTGCGCATCAGCCATAGGAATATATTATCAAAGCAAACAATCAGAAGTGACAGAAAATTCAGAAATAACCCAACACTATTTTACTAACTTTATCAAAGAATGGGAAGACACAACCTTAAAATCTTCTTTCTCAGATAAGGCAATAATTTTAAGATTTGGAGCTGTCCTGGATAAAAACTCAAAAATTTATGAATCCCTAAAAATTCCTTCCATCCTTTCCTTAGGAATAAATTTTACACCCGACTCCCCTTTCCCATGGATCCATAACAACGAAATCCCCTTAATACTTGATTTTCTCCTTCAAAAAAATCAATCCGGAATATTTAACATCGTAAACACCAATTACCTAACTTTCGGAGAATTTTTAGAAAAATTTATCAAAAATAATTCCCCCTTAAAAAAAGCCTTTATCCTAAACCTACCTAAACAAATACTTAAAAAATTCTTATCTTTACTAATGCCCTCTTACTATGAAGTAATATACAGCCTATTTGATATACCTAAAGTAATTCCCCAAAAATTAATCGACCTAAAATATGAATTTAAATTCTTAGAAATCCCTTAAGGTTTATTTTTATTTTCAAATTCTTAATTTTCAAATTCTTAAAATTTCGTTTAGTTGGGTTTTAAGGTCGGTAGATTTTTTTCGTTTACCTATGATTAAGGCTGCTGACACTCCGTAAGTATTACCGTTTACTTCTTTTAGATAGGTACCGGGTACAACAACGCAACCTTCAGGTACCTCTCCTACGTAAACCTCTCCAGTATTTATGTCTATAATTTTGGTAGAGGAAGTAAGAGAAACGTTAGAAGCTAACACTGCCCCTTTTCTAACGATAACTCCTTCAACAATGATACACCTAGATCCTATAAAGCAATCATCTTCTATTATAACGGGTCTAGCGGAAGGAGGCTCCAAAACACCACCTATCCCCACACCACCAGCTAAATGAACATTCTTACCTACCTGAGCACAAGACCCCACCGTAACCCAAGTATCCACCATTGTATTATCCTCAACCCTAGCCCCTACATTTATAAAAGAAGGCATAACAACAACACCCTTACCAACAAAACTTCCATACCTTATAATAGCACCAGGTACAACCCTATAACTTCTATCCAACTTCTTTAAAGGTACCTTATCAAAATAATCCATTCCTCTAAATTTCATTACCCTTGCCTTAGTTATAGCAAAATACAACAAAATAGCTTTTTTTGTATATTCATTAACAATCCACTGATCTTCCACTTTTTCACAAACCCTTATCTTACCCTTATCTAACATATCTAATACCCTCTTTATAAATTTTCCGTATTTTTCTTTTATAAGTTTTATATCGGTTTTATTATTAAATTCTTCCCACGCTCTTTCTATTTGATCCATAGATTTCCCTCCATTATAAATCGTTTTTAATTATAAGTCTTTTTTCATTAAAATAGCATCGATTTTACCATAATATTCTTTTCTTAAACCTATTTCCCTATATCCTATTTTTTTATATAAACCAATTGCTTTGTAGTTATCACTTGCTACTTCTAAAAATGAAGTTTTAACTCCTTTGAACTTTAAAAATCCTAAGTGATAAATCAACATAATTTTTCCAATTTTTCTATCTCTATAATCTTTTTCGACTACTATTTTATATAGCTCACTTTCATTTTGGGAAATAAAAGACATACAAAAACCTATTATTTTTTTGGTTTTAGAAACGGTAATTATGTGGTTTTTCGAAGTTAAGTAAAAAATATAGTCATCCACTGTCCATGAGAAAGCTAAATTATTAACACCAAATTCTTGATTATCTATCCTAACAATGTCTTGCAAATCTTCCAAGGAAATAGAATAAAAACTGACATTATATATCCAAAAACTATTCATCAAAAAATCTTAAAAATTTTTAATATATAGCTAATTAGCATATATCAAACTCAAAGTACGATTAATTTTATAATTTATGGTATCTTTACCGTATTTTTGAACGTATTTAGCTTTAAAATTAGGATCATTAATAGACATTTTTATATCAATCTTTCTTTGAAACAATAGCGGAAAATTACCGTACAACTCAAAATATTCATAAGAATATATCCTTCCATCTTGAATATTAAAAATATCAAACATATTATCTTTACCACTTATTTTGGTTACCCTACCCATACCTTTTTGAAAATTAGCTTTATATCTCTTTTTTGATAAATTCAAATCAACAACCCTTTGAGAATCATAATATATATCATATTCTACCAAAGCTGAATACTTAACAAAGTCAATATTACCACTTTTTTTTAGTTTTCCAAACCAATCAAAAAAACTATAAAAAACAGACTTAGCAAAATCTTTAAAAGTATCCTCATCTATCTTATCTTTATATTTCTTGTATAATGGATTAGATTTATATAAAAACTCAAAATTAGGAGAATAGATTAAATCCATATTTTTATCAACGGTGAAGTTAACAACGAATCCATTTGTAAAAATTCTAAGCAAATTATAGGTTTCCTCATTTAAGTTAGCAGGAAATACAATACTTTTTAAACGCACCTCAAAATCGTAATTCCTATCCCCTACAGGCTTAACATTTACATCAAAAATATAATCAATACTTACCTCTTTCGTATCGTCAATATAAGATTCAATAGTATCTTTATAAAGAAATTTTTTACCTGTTTCCAAATCTATAGCAAAAGAGTTAATAAAAATGATACAAAACAAAATCAAAAAGACACTCATAATAACGCTAAAAAACTTTTTTATCATTTTACAAAACCCCTTATATTTTTCTTTAATTTTATTTTATATATTCCAGAGCTTTTAATAAAATCTTTTTTTCTTTTTCATAGGACAGTTTATTCATTGCTTCTTCAACGGTTGCCCATAACCTATCCTGAATTTCTTCATTCGGCACAAATTTCTCCTGCTTTGAAATTTTCAAAAGATAAAAATGCACTTCCTTGTCGTAATAAGTTTTATCAAAAGGAGAATAATAACTGTACTTAATAACCCCTATTTTTCTGATAACCCGAGAAAGAACACCTGTTTCCTCTTTTACCTCCCTTACAACAGTATTCTCCATATTTTCATCTTTTTCTACTCTTCCTCTTGGTAACACCCAAATATTTTTCCCCTTTCTTTTAACTATACAAACAAGAATATTATCTCCATTTTTCCAGAATAACACCCCTCCTGCAGAAACAACCCTCTTTTGTATAAAATTGTTTTTCATATCCTTATTAGCGTATTATAAATCTTTTCTGCTACCTATTAATAAATTTACCTTTTGAATCAAATTTTCCCTAAATTTATTAAATAGAAAAACATGAGAGCAATCTTATATTATTTCAAACTCTATAACACCAGCTAAATTTATAATATCTCCTTCTTTTAACTCATATTCTTTAGCAGATCCAAGCTTATTACCATTCAAAAAAGTATTATTTGTAGAATCCATATCTCTTATATACCATTTATCATCTTTAAAAAATATTTGACAGTGAAGCCTAGAAATCACTTTAGGATTATCTAATTTTAAAAATAATTGAGCTCCTTTTGCAGCTCTACCAATAACTTCTCCAGAAATAACCTCCAAAATATCACCACTCTTTTTCTCCTTTAAAACTAAAACTTTTTTAACACTTTCTAATTGTTTATCATTTGCTTCTTTTTCTTCTTCCTTATCTTTTAATTTTTCTAGAGCTTCATCAATAACTTTAACAGAACTAATATCTGACATACAGTTTAAACATAAAATTTCATTAGGTTTATTTTTATAACCACAACTAGGACAAATTTTTACTATCATGATAAATTAACGAACCAATTCCTTAAAAATAAAAACAAAAGGATCTATCTTGTAAATCCTATCCCTATAAGAAAGATAATCAGGATTATATAGATAAAGTCTTTCTTTTTGACCTTTATTTCCAATCAATTCAATAGTATATAACTCATACTTATCGCTTAAAGGATTTCTTAAGTAAATTTCTTTGTATTCTTTATTTTTTAAAGTTGTAAAAAGTAAATTTATAACTGAGGTTTTTTCTTCATTTTTAGGAGAATACCATTTTGAATCCTTTTTTCTAAAAACAAACCTACCCCTAGAATCAGAATAATAAAGCCCGTCAAAATTATCAAAATCTTCAATATAATAACTAAATATTTTCTTTTCTTCGAAATCCTTTTTCATAAAATCCTCAACCTCACGAGCAGAAAAAACAAATAAAGGTTTCCTATAAGAACATCTAACTAAATACTCATCTTTATTATATTTAAATACATCTATTGCAAAATTTTCATTATTTGAATAAACAACAATTTTGCATATTTTGTTTTTATCAGTAAGATAAGGTTTACCTTTATGGTATTCTAAAACACTTTTAAAATCATAATTGTTAAGAAATCCAAAAAGGGAGTTTATATATTCTTTAGATACAAGCCTTCCATCCGCCAATCTCCAGTAATATTTCTTTTCTTGAAAATCTTTATCTTTTTCCTTAACCCCTTTTTTCTTAATTTTTTCCTCTTCCTTGTATATAATGACATCATTTACAAACAATTTGCTAACTTTTTCTTGATCTATATTAAGAAGTCTTTTCATTCTAAATTCCTCTGCAGTTTTATCAAGATAATTAAAATCCCAATAATTAACAATATATATTTTGTCTTTGTAATCAGGTAAATCAACCCATAAATAAGTTTCATTAGTAAAATCATTTTTTACGCCTCTCTGAAGATGATAAAACTCCCCTCCATAAAGAAAATACAAATTAACAACAGTTTTAAAAAATTGATCATAATAACTTTTATCAAATTCAACTACCTCACTAACGTTTGGTTGATATATATTTGAAAGAATATTATCAACCATGTAATCATAAGCTACATCGTCTAATGGGTAAACAAACCAAAAACTACCCTTCCTTTCTAATTCTATCTTTGAAGGATTATAAAGCACTATTTTATTTACTCTTTCTTTTATTATCTTTTTTTCAAAAATGGATTTTTCTTTTTCCTCTTTTTTAAGCTTACTGTAATCTTTATAATAATTCCAAGCTAGTAACGAAGTTAATATTGCCAAAACTATGGTTATAAAAAGAGTAAACCTATTTTGTCCCATATTACAGCTCCATCTGTTTTACTCTTTCCTTTTACTATCTTCTTAATACCTTTCTTCTATAAATGAAAAACATTGTGGAAAGGAAGAAAACGATAGGAATAAGAACATATGTAAAATATAATATCAATTGTTGATAAGCAGGAATTAGAATAGGAATATCTGGTACATCTTTTGATTTAAAAACAAATCCGCTATCATTACCAACAAAGTAATCAACAATGGCAAGTAAAAAGTTGACATTTTCACCAGCATTAACTAACACATTTGAAAACATAGCATAATCCCCTAATACCAATAAATTAGCTTTTTTATCTTTAATAATTTTTTCAGCCATCATCCCTACAGTATAATCTTTAATAGAATCTTTACTTACCAAAATTCTATTACTTCTAATCATTTCCTTAGTTACCTCTACACCCTTAGATACCAGAACCTCAGATAAAGAAACATCTTTAACCTCTTCATTTCTCCTTATAACCATCGGATTAAGCATATAAAAATTCACATTAGATAAAGCTGATAAATAGGGAACATTAACCACATTCGCTATAGCTAAAGCAACGTTACTAGGATCCAATCCTATAATAAAACTTTGACTAACATCTATACCATAAGAACTTATTAATCCATCCAGATTTTTAAACTTATTTTTATCATAATTTTTAAGTGCTATTAAAACCTTACCTCCGTCGTAAAGATAGTTTTTTATCTTCTCTATTTCTTGGGAAGAAAAATCTATCTTAGGTCCAATGATAAACAAAGCTATTGACTTATCTATATCATCAACCGCCAAATTCACCACTTCCACCGTTAAACCTTCATCCTTTAAGTATTTACTTAAACTACTTAATCCTTCTTGATTATAATCATCAATAGAAGACTCCTTATGGCCAGTAGTAAACAAAATTTTTCCCTGCTTTTGCCTTAATAAATTAGATACCACATTAGCAAATTTCTCATTATCAAGGGTATTTTCAAACTTTTTTCTATCCTTATACATTATCAAAACCTGATTTGAAGAAGTAAAACCGTATAATTGAGCTTTAACAACATCTCTTCTAGGATCCAAAAATGAATACTTAACCCTCTTCGAATACCTAGACAAATTCCTTAAAACCTCTGAAATCTTATTGTACTCCTGGTTAGATTTATCATAAAAAACTTTAACATAAACATTTTCATCTAATTTATTCAACAAATCTATAATTTGCTTATCAACAGTATAACGCTTATTCCTTGTCAAATCAAATACTATAGGATTCTTTTCAAGTAAATATAAAGAAATAGTAGCAATAAGAATTATAGCAATAATATTTAAAATCTTCTCGAAAAATATGGTTTTAGCTTTTCCGTTCTTATTTTCAAAATTCATACTCAACACCCCTATATAACTCTTTGCTCAATTAATTCCTCTACCTCTACATTTTTATGTGCAGGATAATTGGTACCCACCGGTATAACTTTACCTATTATTATATTTTCTTTAAGACCTACAAGATAATCTCTTTTTCCAACTATAGAAGCGTAAGATAAAACTCTTGTGGTTTCTTGGAAAGAAGCAGCAGATAACCAAGATTCTGATTCCAAAGCAGCCTTACTCATAGGTAAAATCTCAGGTACAGCCTTTATCATCTTCTTACCTTTATTAGCTAAAATATTGTTAACATATTCAACTAAATTCCTATCAACTAACTCACCATACATGAAAGTACTGTCTCCTGGCTCCTCTATCCTTACGAATCTAAATAACTGTCTAACTATTACCTCCATATGTTTATCATGTATAAACACTCCTTGATTTAAATAAACCTTTTGCATCTCATCTAAAACATACATCTTAGCAACATCTAAAGCTTTATTAACTCTCGGATTATATAGTAAATCCTCATTTTTATTCTCAACTAAAACTTCCTCTATAACCTTTTCTAAAAACTCCTTAGGTGATATGGTACCAAATACTAAGGAAGTACCTGCACTTACTTTTTGACCCTCCATTACCACAATCTTCCTGTTAATAGGTACCTCTATTACATATTCCTTACCTGATTCAATTCCTCTTAGAACTACAACCTTTGAAGTTTGTTTGCTATAAATTCTTTCCACAACAGAGTCTTCCAAAGCAAATATACTACTATGAAATCTAGTTTTCTTCCTTACTTCAAGTAACTCTTGTACTCTAGGAATACCCTGAATTATGTCAGATTCTAGAGCTACACCACCCGTATGGAAAGTTCTTAAAGTTAACTGAGTACCGGGTTCTCCAATACTTTGAGCAGCAATAATTCCCACAGCTTCTCCTAATTCTATTAACTTATTCCCTGTGGCCAAATCCTCCCCATAACATTTCCTACAAACACCTTTAAATACTTTACATTTAATAACACTTCTAACCTTTGCCTCAACATAATATTTAGAAATCTCTTTAGCTTTATACTTATCTATAAGCTCACCTTTCTTTACTATTATCTCACCACTTTCGAGGTTAACAAAATCTTCAGCAGCAACCCTACCCCTTATCCTCTTTTCTAAAGGTAATAAATCCTCTTCAACAAAAACCTTTACTTTTCTACCTAAACCTAGAATCTTTTTATATACATTCCAATCAATAAGAGTATATTTTGAAGCTACGCCCTCTATGTCTTCGGCTAATGTTTTACCAAATGAATCCATAGGATCCACTTCTTCAGGATCATATATGTAATTTACAGTCTTAATAGGTTTAAAAATTACATATTCATCAGTACCACAATCTTCTTCTCTTACAACGACATCTTGTGCTACATCGACTAATCTTCTTGTTAAATAACCAGCATCAGCAGTCCTTAAAGCAGTATCAACTAAACCTTTTCTTCCTCCGTGACTTGCAATAAAATAATCAAATACTCCCAATCCTTCAGTAAACGAGTTCTTAATAGGTAAAGGTATAACCTCACCTTTAGGATTAACCATTAATCCTCTGATAGCTACTAACTGCTTAGCCTGATCAATATTACCCCTTGCTCCAGAATTAGCTAACATCCATATAGAATTTAATGGCTGATATTTAGACATATAGTGTTTAAATTCTTCTGTAACCTTGTCTGTAGCATCATACCACGTATCTATTATCTTACGTTTATATTCCTCTTCACTTAATAAACCAAGATTATACATTTCTTTCCATTTTTCTTCTTCTTTTTCAGCTTTTTCAATTATTTCATACTTTTTAGGAGGTATAACAAGTTCATCTATTGATATCGTAGTTGAGGAACGTGTAGCAAAATAGAAACCAATCTCTTTTAACTCATCCAAAACAGGTTGAGTTTTATACATACCATACTTGTAAATACATTCTTCCGCAATCCATTTTAACTCTTTCTTACCTACAACAAAATTAATAAATGGAAAATCAGGAAGATGCTTTCTTATAGCATTATTAAATATAATCCTACCAATGGTGGTTAAAACCTTATCTTCATTAAATTCTTTAACTTCATTAACATTATTTGCTATTTTTTGAAAATCAGCTTTATAATAAACCCAAGTATGCAAAGATTCTCCAAGTTCAAAATATCTTCTTTGTGCTTCTTCATAAGAAGAAACAAATATAGTTACTTTTTCAGGTTTTTGTTGCTCATAAGTTAACCAAAAAGCTCCTAAAACCATATCCTGAGAAGGTACATTAGCAGGCTCACCATTAGCAGGTAACAACATATTATTAATAGAAAGCAAAAGATTTCTATACTCAAGCATTGCTTCTACAGATAAAGGAATATGAACTGCCATTTGATCTCCATCAAAGTCAGCATTATAAGGAGCACAAACCAAAGGATGTATCTGAATAGCCTTCGTCTTAACAATCTTAGGATAAAAAGCTTGAATACTTAATCTATGCAAAGTAGGTGCTCTATTCAAAATAACAGGAAAATTCTCTACTACCCTTTGAACAGTACTCCAAATCTCAGGCTTCCTTAATTCCAACATCCTCTTTGCTTTCTTTATATTATCTGCTTTCCCTTCTTCTATCAATTTATTTATAATAAACGGCTTGAATAACTCTAATACCATATCCTCGGGTAAACCACATTCATAAAACTTTAATTTCGGATTTACCACAATAACACTTCTTCCAGAATAATCAACCCTCTTACCTAATAGATTATATCTAAATCTTCCTTGCTTACCTTGAATATTATCAGAAAGAGATTTTAATACTCTCCTATTTGATACGATAATAGGTCTTTTAGTTTTTGCATTATCTATTAGAGCATCCACTGCTTTTTGTAACATTCTTTTTTCATTATTTATTATTATCTCGGGAGCTTGAATTTCTATCAACCTCTTTAGTCTATTATTCCTGTTTATTATTCTTCTATAAAGATCATTTAAATCAGAGGAAGCAAATTTTCCTCCTTCCAATTGAACTATAGGTCTAAGCTCAGGTGGTAAAACCGGTAAAACTTCCAACACAATCCACTCAGGCCTAACATTACCCTTTATAAAAGAATTTATTACACCTAATCTTTTTAGAAGTTTTTTATCATTCCTTGAAACAGATAATAATTTGTTTATCTCTTCCCTTTCTTTTTCTAAATCAATTCTTGATAAAAGCACTCTTATAGGTTCAGCACCAGTTTCTAATTTGAAAAACACCGTAAAGTGCTCAGATATCACCCTAACTATTCTTTGAATAAGCTTAGAATCAACCGATGTTAAAATATTATTAATAAAATAATCATACAATTCCAAAATCTTAGATTCCAATTCCTTAAGATTCTTCGTCAACTCATTTAATCTTTCTTTTGATTTATCAACAGATTTGGTTTTTAATAAATTATAATATTCCTTCTTATTTTGTTCATATTCATTTATAACGGAATTGTAATTTTCTTTCCAATCTTTAACTTCCGTTACCACTTCCTTATCAAATTTAGAATACATTTTTTTAAGATTTTCAATCATTTCAAGAATATTTGATACTTCAGATATAGCCATCCTATAATCAATCATTTCTGTACTAAGATTTTTCAATTCCCTTACAAGGTGCAGATTTTCTTGAACAAAATCTTGATCCTCCTCCACTCCGGGTAAATCATTTAATACTTCATTACAATCATTTAACATCTTCTTAAAATCTTTAATAGCAAATTTATAATTTTCAACAAAAGATAAATTATCAGGATAATTTTTTGAACCATCTAGTAAATCCTGAATACCACCAATAAACGGATAAATCACAGATTTAAGAATAACATCCAAATTCTTCTTTATCTTTTTATAAATATTCTTATCTTTCAAAGAAGACAATTTAGAACCTATATCAAGATTTATAGTTCTTTCTATTACCTCAGCCTTACTTTTATACCTTAACAAAATGTTATTTATTTTTTCAAGCGAGATTGATACTATTTTCTCAATCTCTTCCTTAATATTTATCAACATATTAAGTAAAATAACTCTTTCTTTTTCATACTTTTCGGTTTCGTATAAAAGCTCTTTTTCCTCATTTTTAAATATTTCCTTAAAATCAACTTTATACAATAACCTCTGTATTTCTAAATAACCTTTATATCCCTTATCATATCTACCTTTATCAAGATATTCTATACTTTCAAATATCTTGATAAAATCCATTATGCTTTTATCTTTTTTGGCCTCGGTGTATAGTTTTTTGGTTAGAAGAGCATAGTCTTCTTCCAATTTCTTTTCTAGTTTTTCAATCTTTTTACTATCCATTTGAAATAATGGTGAATTCTCAATTAAAAATTCACCAACTTTCTTAACAAATTCAAAAGCTTTATCAACTACCTCATTACCTTTTACATTCTCATAAGCTTCCTCTAATTTACTTAGCAAACTACTTCTTTTCTTAATATACCCCAATTTAACAAGGAATTTAAGCTTATTTATGTTATCACTATCAAGATCAGTACATACAAAAGATTCAAAATAAACCACTTCCTTAACTTGCTTATCCTCTAAATCAAGAAGAATAGAAATAACACCAGGATTTCCTTGTAAAAACCAAAAATGTACTACTGGAGAGGAAAGCTCAATATGCCCCATCCTCTCCCTTCTTACATCAGATTTAGTTACCTCTACCCCACATTTATCACAAATTATACCTTTTGTTTTAAATTTTTTTCTTTTATACTTTCCACAAGCACATTCATAATCTCTTTCAGGACCAAATATTTTTTCACAAAATAATCCATCCCTTTCAGGTCTAAAAGTTTTATAGTTTTTAGTTTCAGGTTTCTTTACCTCTCCATAAGACAACTCCCTTATCCTTTGAGGAGAAGCCAAAGATATTTTTATATATTTTACATTGTTAAAAGCTAATGTCATAATCTTAACACCTTCCCTTTCTTATAGAACTATATGTTCTTCTTCTCCTTCAAATTCTTCAAAACTTTTTGGTACTACAACGCTTTTATCAGTTACTATCTCTATATCCAATCCTAAAGCTTGTAATTCCTTAACTAATACTTTGAAACTTTCAGGTATACCAACAAATTTAACCGGTTTTCCTTTTATAATACTTTCATAAGCTCTATTTCTTCCAATAACATCGTCAGATTTTATGGTTAACATTTCGTGAAGTGAGTAAGCTGCTCCGTAGGCTTCTAAAGCCCAAACCTCCATCTCTCCAAATCTTTGCCCACCGTTTTGAGCCCTTCCTCCCAAAGGCTGCTTCGTTATCAACGAATAAGGACCTAAAGATCTAGCATGTATCTTATCCTCAACCATATGTATTAACTTCATCAAATATACATAACCCACAGTAATAGGCCTATCAAAAGGCTCACCAGTTTTTCCATCATACAACATAAATTTTCCTCTACTTAAATCATCTATTATCATATCATAAATTTTCTCAACTTCCTCCACAGTAAAATCCCTTACAGTTAATAATTTTCTTAAATACTTATCACTTAGCGAATGCAAATCTTTAGAATTACCCATTCTTTTTATTATCTCTTCTCTTGATAAACCTAACATTTTAGAAACATATTCAACCGTATAACCCGCATGCCTCATCAAAATAATCAACATCTCATAAATATCATAATTCTTAAACTTATCTTGTTTTAGATTTTTATACTGCTCTTTTAAAGCTTCCTTTAAAAGAGATCTTATAGTCTCAACATTTAAAGAAGAGAAAGAAGGTACTCTTATCCTTATATTCAAAATTTTACAAACTAATCCTAAATGAGCTTCAAATATCTGCCCGATATTCATTCTAGAAGGTACACCCAAAGGATTAAGCACAACTTGTACGGGTGTACCATCAGCCATAAATGGCATATCCTCTATAGGGGCTATTAAAGAAATAACCCCCTTATTCCCATGCCTTAAAGCAACCTTATCACCAACAGTTATATTTCTTCTTTGAGCTATATGAATTAAAACCCTTTTTATAAAATTTTGATTCTCCGTATCCATATCTTTGGGATCAAACTCAAACGTCCTTATAACCTTTCCATAAATTCCAGGAGGAACCCTTAAAGAAGTGTCTTTTGCATTTCTTGCATTTTTTCCAAAAATGGCTTGTAATAATTTTTCTTCAGGAGTTAACTCGGTTTCACTTTGAGGAGTAACTTTACCAACCAATATATCCCCTGGTTTTACTTCAGCACCAACCCTTATAATACCATCTTCATCTAAATCTTTAACAGCTTGCTCAGAAATGTTACCTATATCTCTTGTAATCAATTCTGGACCTTGCTTGGTATTAACAGCTACAGTTTCCTTAGTTTCTATATGAATACTTGCAAAATAATTATTTCTTATAAGCTCTTCACTTATAACTATAGAATCTTCGAAATTAAATCCTTCCCAGGGCATATAAGCAACTAAAATATTCCTACCAAGAGCTAATTCATCATAATCAATAGAAAAACCAGCAGCCAAAATCTGCCCTTCCTCCACCTCTTCATTCAAATCAACATATACCTTCTGATTAACAGTCGTAGCACTATTTGTAGGTATATATTTTTTAAGAAAATAGGTGTCATACTCGCCTTTAGGAGTTTGAACAATTATCTTTTCAGAATCAACATAAACCACTTTTCCGCTTCTTCTTGCCAAAATAGAATAACCACTATTACTAGCTACAATCTTTTCTATACCGGTAAATATTAAAGTTTTCTCAGGATTAACTAAAGGCACAGCTTGACGCTGCATGTTAGCTCCCATTAAAGCCCTATTTATATCATCATTCTCAATAAAAGGTATTAACGAAGCAGAAATGGATAATATCTGAATAGGACTTATTTCGATAAAATCAACTTCCTCCTTATCAACCACCGTAAAACTTCCCTTATATCTAACCTTTATTAATTCATCAAGAATCTTACCCGTAGAAATATCAAAATTGGTATCAGCAGGAGCTATTCTATAATTTTCCTCTTCCAAAGCATCTAAATAATAAATATCACCGAAATCAATATACCCATCCTTAACCTTATAATAAGGCACAACAAGAAAACCAAAAGGATAATTAATAGTAGTATAAGAAGCAAGAGAAGTAATCAAACCTATATTTTGACCTTCAGGAGTCTCAACAGGACAAATTCTAGAGTAATGACTGGGATGAATATCCCTTATCTCAAAATTAGCCTGCTCCCTCTGTATACCACCTACACCCAAAGCAGACAACCTTCTCTTATGAGTTAATTCCGAAAGTGGATTGGTTTGATCCAAAAACTGAGAAAGCGAATTCTGAGCAAAAAATACCTTTATTATACCAGCAATAGGTTTAGGATTAACAACATCGAAAACCTTTAACTTCGACTCATCCGAAGTATACTGCGTTAACTTATCTTTAACAAGCTTAGAAAATTTATATAACCCCGCCCTTATAACATTATACAAATGCTCACCTATAGGCCTTACCCTTCTATTCGCTAAACTGTTAGTATCATCAACATTCCTCCTATTTTCCAAAAATTCCAAATGCAACTTCATTAAATTTATCCATTCCTTATAAACAAAAGATTTCAATAACATTCTTGATTTTTTATCAGGAGAAATTAAATAATATCCGTCAAAATCAACCTCACTTAATTTATACGATCTACCACAAACCGGAAACTTAACTAAAACTTTATCACTTAGATCATTATCACAAAACTTACATTCAAATTTTATCTTTCCTCTTTTACCTTCATAATCAAGTAAATGATCCATATAGTTTACATTGTTACACTTAGAACATCTAACACCATCTATCAAAAGATTACTATAAAAAAGTCTTTCATTACATTTAGAACAGTTAATTCTTCCATTTTTATTAATTTCTCCACATCTCCAACAAACTACATCATATTCCATTCTTTGATTAAGCTTGTATCTTCCAGCTATTGATAAATCATATTTTTCTTTGCTAAAATAGGGAAATATTTGGTCTGCTACGACATCAAGAGGAACATTAACAGCATTTTCACCTGCCATCCTCCTATGAATTAACCTCATTGCCTTCTCTCTTTCCTCAGAACCAAAAATCTTATTCCTCTTTATATCCCTTTCAATAGTATTAAATACCAAAGTGAAAATGTAAGGTAAAAATTTGTGTTTTGTTTCAAAAAGATCTAAAAATTCTTCATAAGTTAATTCTTGGCTGTCTTTAATTTTATCATATATATAAGGCACAAGGACATTATATATAAACTCATCAACCTTACCCTCTTCCAAAATATACTCTTCCGCTTTCTTTATCAAACCCTCATCAACCTCAACTTTATAATCCTTAGTAACATACTTACAAATTAATTCCTCTAAAATATTTTCATTATTAAATCCCAAAGCTTTTAACAATGTAACAAAAGTAAACTTTATCTTTTTATCCATTTTCAACCGTAGGTAATTATTTGTTTTGATTTTTTCTATTTCTCTTTCAGGATAAAGCTTTTCCTGAAGCTCTGTTTCTAACTCTATTATGCTTCCCTTAGAAGGTATAACAGTAGTTCTATAAACTGAAGTTCTCTCTATTTCCTCTCTAAAAAAATATACTCCCGAGGATCTTATTAACTGATTTATAAAAACTCTTTCGGTACCATTAACAACAAAAGTAGCCCTATCTGTTATCATAGGTAAATCAAAAAACTTTATTTCATCTTCATCTATTATTTTAACAACCTCACTTACCGTTTTACCTTCCTTATTCTTCTTTTTAACCTCAGCTATTCTTAGTTTTACAAAAACAGGAACAGAGTAAGTTTTAAGAGTATATTTAGCTTTCTGTATATCATCTATATTTACCTGACCTACCCTAATACCTACATACTCAACTATATATTTATCAGTTTCTATAGGAAAAAAGTCTCTAAAAGCACTATCCAAACCCTCATTTATTAACCACTCATAAGATCTTTTTGGAATATGTAACAAATCAGGTAACGGTGGGAATTTGTAATCCTTCCATCTACCAAGTACCAAAGTACTATCATTTGCTAAAATATTATCACTCATAATCTAACCCCCTTCCTTAAAAACATACGGGACTTCAAAAGTAAGCAATGGCTTATAAAACATGAAAGTTACTAAAAAAACTGCTTTTTAACATTTCAAATTTTTTAACTTTACAAAAACACCTTAAAGAATTCCTGAAAATCTTCCACAGTATACCATATTCTACAATTTACCTAAAAAATCCTTCTTTAATTCCAAAAATTTCAATAAGTAATCCTTAGTATAAGAGACCACATCGGAATTAATAAAATTCTCAAGGGTACCGGAAAAAACAATTTCTCCCCCCCTAAATGAAGCCTCAGGACCAACATCTATAATCCAATCCGCATTCTTTATTATATCCATATTATGCTCAACCACAACAATCGTAGCCCCCTTAACCAAAATCCTATAAAAAACATTTAGTAATTTTTCAACATCTTCAAAATGTAACCCCGTAGTAGGCTCATCAAGAAAATATATATTATCCCGAATACTTCTCTTAGATAACTCTTGAGCTAATTTTAATCTCTGTACCTCCCCCCCAGAATAAGTCGGAGATATCTGCCCCAACTTCATATACCCTAACCCTATCTCACTTATAAACCTTAACTTATCAACCACCATAGGAAACCCCCTAAAAACCTCAATACACTCATCCACCGTTAAATCCAAAATATCAGCAATACTATACCCATCAAATTTAACATTCAAAACCTCATAAGAGTACCTCCTACCTTCACAAGCTTCACACTTAACATAAACATCAGGTAAAAAATTCATATCTATCTTTATAAATCCTTCACCTTTACACTTATCACACCTACCTTCAGGACGATTAAAACTAAACTTGGAAATACCAAACCCTAACCTTTTAGCCTCAGGTAAAGAAGCAAAAATCTTTCTTATTTCATCCCAAACTTTAGTATAGGTAGCTAAACAGGATCTTGGAGTCTTACCTATAGGTTTAGAATCAACCATCAAAACATTCCCCTTGAATTCCCCTTCAAAATTACCGTACCTAAAATCCCCTTTTAAAATACGATACAAAGATACTAATAACGAACTTTTTCCACTTCCAGAAACACCTGTTATAACAACCAACCTATTAAGAGGTAACTCCACACTTATATTCTTCAAATTATTCAAATTAATCCCACCAAATTTAAGAAACTTAGAATTATCTCCTTTTACTATATAATCTTTGCTTATTTTAACGGTTTCTTTATATTTACGAACATAATCAAGAGTTGGAGAATTTTTTACATTTTCAATAAAATCACAATTTACTAAATATCCACCATTTCTTCCTCCTTCATAACCTAATTCAACAATGTAATCAGCATTCTCTATAACCTTTCCATCATGCTCTACTACTATCACAGTATTTCCTAACTCTTTCAACTTATGTATTCCATCAATAATCTTTGAAATATTATAAGGATGTAACCCTATGGTAGGCTCATCCAAAATATACGTCACCCCAGAAAGTGAAGAAGCAAGTAAAGAAGCAATCTTAACCCTTTGAGCTTCACCAGTAGATAAACTACCCACTTTCCTATATAAATCCAAATACCATAATCCTATATCCAACAAAAATTTTAACCTTTTTTTAACTTCACTTATTAAATTCTCCACAACAATCTTCTGATTTTCATCTAATATTATCATGTCCATTAAAGAATATATTTCTTCAACGCTCTTTGAGCATAATTCTCCTATGTTCAAAAAATTACCAGCAAAATTAACTTTAACGGACAAAGCAGTACGATTTAGTCTATATCCTTTACATTCGGGACACACTTTTTCAAAAACTAAATCCTCAAAATCAAAATCGTAATTATAATACAGGTCAGACAAAAACAACTTTAAACCCTCAAAATCTTCATCACCATTAATTAAATTATCTATTAAATCCTTGTGATAAGCATTCAAGGGTACATTAAAAGAAATACCTACTTTTTTACAAAAATCCCTTATCTTTATCCACCAATTAGTTACTTTAGGCCAACTGTAACTGAAATTAGGTCTACCTAAAAACTTAATAGCCCCATCCTCAATAGATAAATCAAAATCTATTACATTCTCAACATTAAAATCAATTACACTGCCTATACCTTTACAATGCTCACAAGCACCTAAAGGCGTATTAAAAGAAAACAATCTCCAACTAATCTCAGGATAAGAAAACCCACATTCATGACAAGCAAACGAACCAGAATAATAATACACCCTTCCTTCATTTTCAATTTTTACAATTTTTTGATTATATCTTCCTATCTTTAGTGAAGTATCAAAAGATAATAAAACTGAATTCATTAATCTTTGCCTGTTAAGTTCATTAACAACCAAAGAATCAATCACAATATCTATATCATGTTTTTCATTCTTATTAAGAAATATATCTGAATCAACATCTACCTTAACTCCATCAATAACAATCTTAACGAATCCTAATCTTCTAACTTTCTCAATCAACAAAGAATGATCGCCTTTTTTTTGCTTTACAAGAGGGCAAAGAATAGTTATCTTATTGTTTTCAAAATTTTTCATTATATTATCAACTATTTGATGAGGTTCTAACTTAGAAATCGGTATATTACAATTAGGACAAAAAGATACTCCTATATTAGCAAAAATCAATCTTAAATAATCATATATTTCAGTAGCAGTACCTACCGTAGACCTAGGATTTATATTCTTTATCCTTTGATCAACACATATTGTAGGAGATATTCCTTCAATATATTCAACTTTAGGTTTTTCAAATTTATTTAAAAATTGCCTAGCATAATTAGATAAAGCTTCTATATATCTTCTCTGTCCCTCGGCATGTATTATATCGTAAGCTAACGTACTTTTACCACTACCAGAAACCCCACAAATAACCGTTATCTTACCCTTAGGAATACTTAAACTTATATTCTTTAAATTATGATGATAAGCGTTAACTATCCTTATTTCCCGCATTCTAATATTTTAGTTTAATATTTTTAGTTTAATATTTTAGTTTAGTATTTTCCTTCATTCAGGAAATCAAACAATTTTTTAAAGGCAAGGTATCTGTGACTAACAGAACATTTAACATTTATTTCCATTTGTGCAAAAGTCATACCCATCTGCGGATAAATGAAAATCGGGTCAAAACCAAAACCATTTTCCCCAACAGGTTTTTCAGAAATAAACCCCTCAACAACTCCCTCAAACCAATAATACCTTGAAAAATCAAACAATATAACCACATTGCAAACATACCTACACTTCCTATATTGTATAGGTAAAACACTAGCCATTCTGGCTAAGGCCAAATTCTTTTCCTCTTGACTAAGACCAGGAAAAATTCTACTAGTTTTAACACCGGGAAAACCCAGTAAAGCCTCTATCTCTAAACCACTATCCTCCGTAACTACAGGCTTAAAAACTTGATGATAAACATACTGAGCCTTCTTTAAAGCATTCTCATAATAAGTACCAAATATCTCTATATCCTCCGGAATATCAATCTCTAACTTCTTAAACTCCAAATTAAAAGAAGGATTCTCTACTTTATAATTTTTTAAAATAGTTACAGCTTCTAAAAACTTATTTTCATTTTTTGTTGAAAAGTAGAACATAAACCCTCCTCCATTTCAGACCATTTTTTTATATTATCCATAAATTCTAAAGTATCAAAAACCTTTCCGTAATTACCAAAAACCATTTTTAAAAACCATCCGGATAAAAAATCCGGAATTTTCGTAAAAAACTTCTGCCTAACTAAATTGTTACTCAAACACTTTACAAAATTATTAAAGCTATCAATCTTAAACAAATCAACAACTTTACTTTCAGAAAAATTAACTATATCAATAAAAAGGTTTTCTAAAAAATCCTCCAGGTAAACAAAAGGAAAAAGAAAATTAGGAGGAAAAACAGGATAAACCCCCATCTTTAAAATTCTGCTAAAAACCTTGACCCATTGACTTTCATAACTTAAAACTATTCCTAACCTATATATCAAATATTTATAATTTTTTACCGTTGACTCCCATTGCAAAAAATAATCTTGTAAATAAGGAGAATAAACCCATACCGCAGAAGGTATAAAAAAAACAAAATTGTTAGCAACCTCCCTTATTTCCTCCATAACCTTTCTAGTAAAGTCTATCCTACTTTTCCATATCAATACATTTTTTTCTTTCATACTTTTAAAAGAAATTAAAACTCTAAAAACATTAGCACCTGCAAAATTAAGAATAAAACCTTCCTTTACTTTTTCTAAAACTCTCTTTAACTCACTGTAATGATAATGATTTTCAAAGCTAGGTTTTCGAGTAAAAATATGAAAACTAAATCCTGCTTTTTTAAACTCACAGTACTTAATAAATTTTCTTGCCAAAAAAGAATTAGCAGATAGAACTATTATATTGTTCAGAAACTAACTCTCCCTCCAACCCCCAAAGATGAGAATCTATAATCCTAACCTTAACGAATTGCCCAATTATATCCCTTGAAGGTTTAGGAAAAACAACTATTTTATTAGTTTGAGTTCTTCCTTCCCATCTGTTAGGATTTTTATGGGTTGGTCCCTCCGCCAAAATCTCCACCACTTTACCTATATAACTTCTGTTTTTCTCCTCAGTTATGGAATTTTGTAATTCTATTAGACGATAAAGTCTTTTAAGCCTTTCTCTATAAGGAATTCTATCTGGATAAACAGCAGCTTTGGTACCCTCTCTTTCACTGTAAGCAAACATAAAAGCTTGATCGAATTTTACAGTATTTACAACTTTTAAAGTATCCTCAAACTGTTCTTCAGTTTCACCAGGAAAACCAACTATTATATCTGTAGAAAAAGCAATCTCTTTATTTTTTTGTCTAAATTTTTCTATTACTTCTAAGAATTGCTCAACAGTATACCTACGAGCCATCCTTCTTAATACCTCATTATTTCCACTTTGAAGAGGTAAATGTATATGTTTTGCAATCTTGGAAAAAGAAGAAATAACCTCTATTTGTTTATCATTAAAATTAGTAGGATAGGGAGAAGTAAACCTTATCCACTTTACGTTTGAAGTAATCTCTACAGTTTCTTGAAGTAAATCTGCAAAATCGTACTGATATTTCTTATCTATACCATAAGCATTAACAGTTTGACCAATATAGGTTATTTCTTTATAACCTTGCTCATCAAGCAGCCTTACTTCATTTAATATTTCATCTTTATTTCTAGACTGCATCCTGCCCCGAGTAAAAGGAACTATACAAAAAGTACAGTAATAATCACATCCAAACATAATTGGTATATAAGCAGAAAATTTTGATGTCCTAAGCGGAGGTATATCAGGTTCAGACCTACCAGTAAAATCAACGTCCACTATTTTCTTCTTTCCTTTTTTAATTTCCTCAAGTAACCCAGGTAAAGCAGAAATTCTATGAGTACCAATAACTATATCAACATGATCTATAGAAGATATTTTAATATGATCTTTTTGAGCAAGACAGCCTGAAACAATAACAATCATATCCTTTTTTTCTTGTTTTATTTTTTTAAGAGCTCCAAGTCTTCCATAAAACTTATTCTCAGCATTTTTCCTAACAGCACAAGTATTGAAAACTACTATATCAGCATCATTTTCATCGTCCACAGGAGTAGCGCCTAATTTTTCAAGAATACCCGCAATTATTTCACTATCGTACTCATTAGCTTGACAGCCATAAGTCTTTATGAAATACTTATAATCCCTTAAACTTGACATACTAACACCCTATCTTACACATACTTATAAAGCTTTCTTTTTACTCTAAAACCATGTTTATGAGCTAATAAACCCATCTCTCTTATCTTAGCATCACTTATACTCCTACCAATACTATAATTTTCATATTTTTCTTCAGCGGTTAATATAATAGTTTCTGCCATACAAGCTAAAACATTTTTCTCAGGAAAACCAACTATATCGTTCCAAGTTAAATCATTAAATAACTTTCTAAACCTAGGTTGAGAAGGTAATTCTATTATTCCACCTTCTAAAACGGTTACATCTTTTCTTTTCTCTAAAACTTCCTTAGAAGTATTATGTGGCATGGATATATCACAAATAATAGCATTTTCTTTAAGATAATGAGGGAAAATAATTTCGTTAGGATTAGAAGTAGCAGTTATGATAACTTCGGAGTTAATACAAGCATTAAAAATATCGGTAGTAACAATTAAATTATCAGATTTTATTTCATTTTTTAGGGAATTAAGCCTGGATTTGTTTCTAGCTACAGCAAAAACTTTTCCGTAGTTTTTATAAATAATTTTGGTTATTGATTTTCCAATAGCACCAGTAGCACCAATAACTGTAACATTTAATTGTTTCTTATTCATCTTCCTTTCTTCAAGTATACCATCTAAAGCTTCAAGAGAAGAAGCAACGGTATAAGAAGCACCAGAAGTGAAATACAAATTATCTTTAAAAATACGAACAAGATTCAT
>JBKBIY010000030.1:0-2346 GCA_046294045.1 bacterium
AGTTTTTCCTACAATATTTTTTGGCAATTCTTATATATATAAAAGTTAAAAGCTTAGATGAAATTTTCTTTTCTTCTAATTCTGCAAACAAAATTAAAAATAATGACCTTTCCATATAGTTCATAACATAGAAATTTGTTCTGTATAGTATATTCCACACTTTTTGATTATACGTATTAAAATTCTGAATAGTTTTGTTAAGGATATTTATAAAGTAATGATCAAGGAATAGTGGCAAAAAAAATTTTCTGTAGTATACGTACTGGAATACTACCCCCAAAGCTATTTCTCTTTGATATTTTTGAGAATAATTATACTTTTGATTCAATACTAACTTTAACTCCATATTTTTTTGAGATATCACTAATAAATTTTTGAATATCTTCTTCTGATCTTTCTATAAATAGAACTTTAACAAATATTTTATTGTTTTCTAATTTGGCACCTAGAGATTCTATTAGTAATAAATTGTGATATACTTCCATTAAGAGTTTTTCCGTATTTTCATTAATATCTGATTCCACCGTAACTATCACATGCTTATAATTATTTTTTATACTTAGGTAATATTCCTCAAATTGATCTAATGAAAAGATAAAAGATGGTAAACTAAAGGTTAAGTTAACGTTTTCTTTTTTATTTTGTTTTTGTTGAATATTTTGATCAATTTTTTGTTCTAGTTTTTGTTCTAGTTTTTGTTCTACTTTTTGTTCTACTTTTTGTTCTGCTTTCTGCTCTGCTATATTTTGAAGAGATTTTACTAAATTTGGATCGTATATAGTAGCTCTATTTTTACCATTTTTTTTAGAGAAATAGAGAGCTTCATCAGCGTATTTTATTAATTCTTCTATTGTTTTAGCATGATCGGGGTATGTAGCTATTCCCAAAGAAATTGTTATAACAGTAGGTACATTTTCAAATCTTTTGCCGGAAATTTCATTTCTTATTCTTTCAGCTATTTCATAGGCTTTATCGGAAGGCGTATTAGGTAAAATTATTCCTATTTCTTCTCCTCCGTATCTAAATGGCCAATCAAAGAATTCTCTTGCTGCCCCTTTAAAAACTTTAGCTACAGCTATTAAAACTTCATCTCCTACCTGATGCCCATAGGTATCATTGAATTTTTTGAAATTATCTATATCACAAAGAATATAAGATACTTTTTGATTAGTTTTAGAAGCTTTTTGGATTTCTTCTTCTAATTTTTGATACATAAATCTTCGGTTATATAATCTTGTTAATTCATCAATAAGTGCTACTTCTTTAAATCTGGTAGATATCATGTCATTGGCTATTTCCTCAGCAAGCTCTATTATGGCTTCTTTATTACTTCTTAATGTTTGTATAATTTTTTGTTCCTCTAAGTCATTAATTGCTTGAATAAGAAGAATTCCTTGAATAAGTCCCTTACTTACAAAAGGAAGTAAAAATACAAGTTTATTCTTTTTAAAATTAATTAAATTTTTTCCTCCTATCCATTCATAAAACAAAGTATTTGATTGTAATTCCATTATATGTACAGGAGTATTAGCATATTCCTTTTTCCATTCAGAATATTTTGGGAAAACATATATAACATCAGCTATTTCATTAGATACATTGTTAAAATAGCAATATAATACATTATCTTTTTTAGGATCAGAAACATAAATAACCATTCTTGAATTAAAATTCAGTATATGTTCATTAAAAAATTCATAAGCATAACCCACAAGAATTTCAAGATTCTCAGATTTTGTTGATACCGTATCTTGATACAATTTCTTTAAGTTTTTTATAGTTGTTTTAACTTTTTTATCTTTTTGCTCTCTATAGTAGAAAAATCCCAGTATTATCACTATAAAAGCAATTACAGATCCTATTAATAATGTAAGGTTTCTTCTTAATTTATTTGATTCTATATCTTTTTTTATTATCAAAATTTCATCATCTTTTGAGTCTTTGAATTTATCAATTATTATTTTATAAGATTCATCGTATTTTTTAAGAGAATATAATATTTTTACTTTTAATTTAAGGTAATCTGGATTATCTGGATATTTTGAAAGAGTTTTATTTATGTATTCAAGCGCTTTGTTATAATCTTTTAATTTGTAATGAAAAAGAGATACGAAGTAATAAGATTCCTCATCATCTAGGTAAGATGAAAATTTTGAATAAAATTCTTTTGCTTCAGTTAATTTATCAGAATCTATATATAATTTTAGGATCAAGCGTGCTACTTCATTATTTATATAACCTTTGTTAAGAATTTTTTGACCAATTTTAATTGCTTCCTCAAAATTTGCTCTCCTTATATAAAGATCAAGTAATAATTGTAAAGCAGGTAAAAAATTAGGATTATTT
>JBKBIY010000030.1:2356-11780 GCA_046294045.1 bacterium
CAGATTTTTTAAGATTAAATTCTGCAGAAGCATAATCTCCATTTTGAAAATAAACCCATCCTTTATAATAATAAGCTCTAGCGTCGTAAAAATCCACATTATTAATAATATAATCACAATACTTTACTATTTCGTTATATATTTTCTGTTTATCTGAAGCTGCAGCTATATTTCTTATAAAAATTTCTATTAATACATAAAATACTTCTTTGTTTTTGTTATTTAAATTTTTTATAATATAAGTTCCTACTTTAACCGCCTCTCTATCTTCAAATCTTTTGTAATATCTCACCATCATATCATAAAGTTCTTTTTCACTCTTTCCCACTAACTCTTGTTCACTAACAGCAAAAGTAAATTTAAAACCCATAAATACGATAAAACTAATGATTAAAAAAATCTTTATTTTTATAACAATACGGAGAATTCTTGTAAAATTTTTCATACCTTTTACATATTATATTCTTTCAGTGTAATCAATTACCCTATCAATAAGAGAACCTTTAGTATTTTTTGAAGTTTTTTCATTTCTTAATTCCCTTACTTCGATAAAGTTTACATCTAACCTACTTAAATCTGATATACTTTTTATTTTTTGCAATATATGTTGAGCTTTTTGTTCTATTATTTTTTTATAAGTTACATCTGATTTTTTTTCAATCTTAAAAACAAAAATCAGCCTATTATCATTTATATATATTCCTTGAGAATTTTCTATTACTTTATACAATAGTTTATCTTGCTCAAATATTTTCAACATTTTTGTTTTCAGATCCTCAGCCAAATTCTCCGTTAGACTAACGTTTTTACCTTCATCAATATTTTGCCCTTCAGAAACTTCTTTTTTAACAAAAACTTCTTCTTTTGAAAAAACCTCCTCTTTTGTAACTTTTGTAAAAACTTCCTCTTTTTGAGTTATTTTTTGTTCAACTTTTTGCTCAACTTGGTTATCATCTAAAACATGTTTATTATCTAGTTCTTTTTTAAATTTTTCAGTACCAGTTTTAGCATTTTCAAAAGCTACTCTTAAAGAATTTATTTCAAATAAAATGTAATCATTATCATTTTTGTATTGAAAAATCATATTCTGTAATATGCTGAGAATTTTTATCAATTTTTGAATATCTACACCAGAAAGTATTTTTTTATAATTTTCCAATTGAAAAGAGCTATATTCACTTTCATCATTAGTGTACCCATAATATATACAATTTTTCATTTCATCAATAAGTACGTACAAAAACTGGTATAAGTTAACAGAGTTATATTTTATTTTATTTAGAAGATCTATTAGATTTTTGATTTCTCCATTAATTACAAAAGTAATGTAATCATAAACCCATTGAAGAGAGAATATAGAAAACATTTCTAAAATATCGGAAAGTCTTATATTATCAGAAAGATTTCTTACTTGTTCAAGTAGGCTAAGTGAATCTCTAACTGAACCGTTAGCTGCTTTTGATAAATACATCAAAGCTTCCTCTTCTATATTTATCCCTTCCTTTAAACAAATATCTTTTAAATGTTCAAAAATGATTTTATGATGTACTTTTTTAAACTCTATTTTTTGACAACGTGATTGAATAGTAATAGGTACCTTATGTATATCAGTTGTAGCAAGAATAAAAACTACAAAATTTGGAGGTTCTTCTAAGCTTTTTAACAAAGCATTAAAAGCTTCCATTGTTAACATATGGACTTCGTCTATTATGTATACCTTATATTTCCCTTTTAAAGGTACAAGTTTTAGATTTTCTCTTATTTGTTTTATTTCATTAATACCTCTATTTGAAGCTGCGTCTATTTCTATACAATCAGGAAATGATCCTTGATTGATGGAAACGCAATTAGAACAGGTATCACAAGGTTCAGCCCCTTGTCTATTAAGACAGTTTAGAGTTTTAGCAAATATTCTAGCTAAAGTAGTTTTTCCTGTACCCCTGGTACCTGCAAATAAATAAGCATGAGAAAAACTATTTTTTATAACAGAATTTGTAATTATTTTGACTGCGATATCCTGACCAATAACCTGACTAAATAACCTGGGTCTGTATTTTCTATATAAAGTTAAATACATCGATATAGCTCAAATTTTTTTAATTTATATTTTCTCTAATTTATAATTTTTCTTTAGGTGTTCCACTGAGATTTTAGTATATATCTGTGTTGTATTAAGATTCGAGTGTCCTAGTAATTCTTTTATAGCCACTATATCGGCTCCATTTTCAAGCATAAGAGTTGCAAACGTATGTCTAATAGTATGAGGAGTTATCTTAAACCTTAAAGCTAAAACTTTTGAAACTTTTTGAAATACATATTGAACCGTCCTAACATTCATTTTTTTTCCTCTTATACTCGCAAATAGATAATCACCTTTATAAAATTGATCCCTTACATTTAAGTACTCCTCTATGAAATTTTTTAAATATTCACTAAAAATTACTATTCTTTCCTTATCTCCTTTTCCTTTTACTTTTATAGTATTTTGGAAAAAATCTATGTCAAAAATTTTTACGTTTACAAGTTCAGAAACCCTTAAACCCGTAAATATTAAAAACATAAAAATTAACCTATTTCTTACATTAATAAATTCCCTATATTTGGGATTAACTTTTGAAAACACAAAATCAATATTAGAAATAATATTTTTAAAATCATCCATTGAAATAGCTTTAGGTAAAGTTTTAGGGGTTTTCATAGTCTCTATTAAATCTGAGTAGTTATTATTAACATACTTTTCTTTCCATAAAAACTTCAGAAATGATTTAAAACTAGATATCTTCCTATTTATTCCTCTATTTGAATTATTTTTTTCCATTTTTAAAAAAACCACATAATTTTTTATTTGGGAGATAAAGTTTTCTATTTTTTGTAAATCCAGGTTTTCAATTTTAAGAAAAACAAACAATCCCTTTATGTCAGAAATATATTCCTTTATTGTTCTTTGAGATAGCCCTTTTCTTAAAAGGTAGTATTTATAACTTTCTAGTAAGAGATTGTTTTCAATTGCGCTATTATATTTTTTATTATTCGTTTCTAACACGTTTTATGATTCTCTTAAGCTAAGACCATATTCTTTTAATTTGTCTTTTATTTCTTGTATAGATTTTCCACCAAGATTTCTAATTGTTATTAAATCGTCTTCTGTGTATTTTAGTAAGTCTCCTAGAGTATTTATTCCCATTCTTCTTAAAGAATTAAGGGTTCTTGAAGACAATCCAAGATCTTTTATGTTTTTATTCATTAAATCTTTTTCTTTAGAAGAAAGAGGTTCCGAAAATAATCCCCTTTCACTTACTATTTCACTTTCACTAGCATATCCTTTTAATATACTTTCTACATAATTTTTTAATATATTTAAAGCTTTAATTAGTGCTTCTTTAGGAGAGACGGTACCATCAGTATAAATTTCTATGTACAATTTATCAGTTAATTGATTATTTTCGTTTCTTTCGTTCTCTACATAATAATTAACTTTTTCGATAGGAGAGAATATGCTATCAACCTTTATGTAACCGATTGATTCTTCTGGAAGGACTTGTTCTTCGGCAGGTATATAGCCATATCCAAGTTTTACCCCCGCTTCTATGGCTAATGTTATATTAGTATTTACAGTAGCTATGTATTGATCTGGATTAACTACTTCTACCATAGCTGGACATCTTATTTCTTTTGCTTTTACTACTCCCGGTCCTGTAAAATTTATAAAAACTTTCTCCCATTCGCTACTAGCTCTATACTTAAACCTTACCTTTTTTAAGTTCAAAATAATTTCTATTATATCTTCTTTTACTCCGTTTATAACTTCGTATTCATGTAAAGCGTTGTTTATTTTAACATAAAATATTGCTGCCCCTTGGATATATGAAAGTAGTATTCTTCTTAGTGAGTTACCCAAAGTAATACCCATTCCATAGGGTAAATTATTAATAAAAAACCTCCCATAATTAGGTTCTATTGCTAGCAACCCAGCACTTAAATTATCAACTATAGTTAACATAGATAAACCTCCCTATTAGGTTTTAATTATCTTGAATAGAACTCTACAATCAAATTATCCTCTATTGGATATTCTATATCTCCTCTTTCTGGTTCTCTTAGTATTTTTATAACAAGATTATTAAGATCTACATTCAGCCAAGATGGTATGAAAGAATTTTTAGCATTTTCTACGTTTGCCTTTACTATGTTTAAAACTTTAGGTTTAAATTTTATAACATCATTCATTTTTATTAAGTATGAAGGGATATCGACATTTCTGTCGTTAACCATAACGAATCCGTGGGATATTATTTGTCGTGCTTGTGCTCTGGAAACCGCAATTCCTGCTCTGTAAAGTACATTATCAAGTCTTCTTTCAAGTATTTTCATTAAATTTTGTCCTGTAAATCCTTTTCCTAATCTTGCTAATCTTTTAGCTTCATCAAAATATTTTCTAAACATTTTCTCACTAACACCATATATTCTTCTTACTTTTTGTTTTTCTCTTAATCTTACTCCGAAAGTTGTTAATTTTGGTCTTCTTTTAACAAATCCGTGTTGTCCAGGGGGATAATTTCTTTTTTCAAGTGGACATTTTTCGGTGTAACATTTTTCACCTTTTAAGTACAGTTTTATACCTTCTCTTCTACATAGTTTACATTTGGGTCCTATATATCGTCCCATTATTTTTTTTTCCTTTTTCCCCGTAGGGGGCTGGCTTATTTATATACCGCGTACCAGCAAGCGGTTTTAATCACAATTAATTTTTACTAATTTTATACCCTTCTTCTTGAAGGAGGTCTGCAACCGTTATGTGGAATTGGAGTAGCGTCTTTAATATCACTAATTTCTAAGCCTGCTGCTCTTAAAGCTCGAATAGCGGACTCTCTTCCCATTCCCGGTCCTTTTACTATTACTTTAACCTCCCTTAAACCTTGTTGAACGGCTTTTTCTGCTGCTTGTCTTGCTGCTAATTGTGCAGCAAATGGAGTACTTTTCTTAGTACCTTTATAACCTACGGTTCCCCCACTTGCCCAGCTAATGGTATTTCCATGTTCATCTGTTATCGTTATTATGGTATTATTAAAAGTAGAGTGTATATGAGCCACACCTGTACTTGAAACTTTTTTAGCTTTCTTTTTTTTCTTATAAGCCATAAGCTAAACCTCCTTTGATTTAGACAAGTTTGTTTTCTTATTCTCTAAATTCTTATTCTCTAAAAAAACCTTATTACCTGTTTTTTATCAAAACCACACAGCCACTATAATACTTTCCATCTTTTGATTGTATTATTCCTTTATCAGGAATTCCGTCGTCTAGAAAGCTATCTGTTTCTATAATATTTTTTAAGGGTATAACTGATTTTTCTGAAACAGTTTCTATTTCAGCACAAACTCCCCTACCCTCATCGTGTAAACTTACCTTAGTACCATAAGAAGACAACAACAAAATTTTTTCATCTTTAATTTCTAGTACGTTAAACACGTTAGAAATTTGCTTAAGTAAATCACTCCTTTCATAACCGTAACCAAAAACAACAATTTCTTTTAATAACTTAACTTGATTAACAAACTCAATATTTATCTTATCACTTGAATAAGGGCTATAAATAAAAAACAATGCTCCCAAGATTACTAAATTAAACCCTACGACGAATATTTTTGTAATTAAATTATCCGACACTCCAATTACATATTTGGACAAAAATAAAAAAATTCCGCGCTATTAAAATCTTTCTATATTTTCGTCTTTTCTACTCTATCTTTACCTAATTGAGACAAAATTTTTTTTGCTATAAAATTAGGTTCGAAATCATATTTTTGGAAAAGAGTTTGCATTGATCCATGATCTACAAACTCATCTTTCCATCCAAACCTTACAACCTTTTTGTTTATATTGTTATCATTAAAAAATTCTAATATGTAACTGGAGAACCCCCCTGCTAATATGTTGTCTTCAAGCGTAACTATTAAATCATAATCAATTAAATTTTTCAAAGCTTCCTCATCTAAAGGTTTAATTGAGATACAGTTATAGGCTTCTACGGAAATTTTTTCTTCTTCTAGCATTTTAGCTATGTTTGGTATAAACCTTCTAGTTCTACCTGTTGATAAAACAGCAATTTTCTGTTCACCTTCCTTTGGTGAGTCATATATTTTTTCCCATTTATAAAGATCTATTTCTTTAAACTCTGTTATAGTTAATCCTTCTACGAAATCTCTTGGGTATCTTATAAAAGTTGGTTTTTTCAAATTTTTTAGAGCTGTATATACTATGTTTCTTAACTCTACTTCATCGGATGGAGCGAATATTTCAACATTTGGAATAATTCTAAGGTAAGACAGGTCAAATACGCCGTGATGTGTAGGTCCATCTTCACCTACTATGCCTGCTCTATCAAGTACAAAAAGTATAGGTAAATTTTGTAAAGCTACATCGTGAATTAACATATCGAAAGCTCTTTGAAGGAAAGTAGAGTATATAGCTACTACGGGTTTAAGCCCTCCTAGTGCTAAACCACAAGCAAATAAAACAGCATGTTCCTCCGCAATACCTACATCAAAAAATCTATCTGGAAAAACCTTAGAAAAATTAACTAATCCAGTACCTGAGGGCATAGCCGCCGTTATAGCAATGATTTTATCATCATTTTTAGCTATTTCTACCAAAGCTTCTCCAAAAACATCAGTATAAGTTTTATTTACTCCCTTTGAAAAAATATCTATTTTCATTCCTTCGTCTGTGCTAAAGTATATAAATTTAGTGGGTTTAACTTTTCCTTTAGCTACTCCGTGCATTCTTTCAGAATGTCCTTCCGCTTCTCTATTACCCTTACCTTTTTGAGTTATAGCATGAATTATAACTGGTTTATCCAGAGTTTTGGAAAAATCAAAAACCTCATCCATAATTTTAATATTATGTCCATCTATAGGTCCAATGTATTGTATACCGAATTCCTCAAAGATTATACCTACAACCGAAGGAGATACAAGTTTTGTAAATCCCTCTTCAACCCAATTTTTGGTATCTCTTACCCATTCTTTTAAGGTACTGTTTACTGGTAATTTAGAAAGGATGTTATCTATCTTTTCTTCTATTTTAAGGATAAGCGGATTATTTCTAAGTTTTTTAAGGTACATTGAGATAGCTCCAACGTTTTGGGATATGGAGTATTCATTGTCATTAAGTACGATAATCAATTTAGTTGGGTATTGCCCGATGTTATTTATAGCTTCGAATGTAACTCCACAGGTTAAAGCTGCGTCTCCTATGATAGCTACTACATGATAATTTTCTTTGCTTATGTCTCTAGCTTTAGCGTAGCCTAGAGCAGCTGACAGAGCGGTACCAGCATGTCCAGCTCCATAATGATCAAATTTACTTTCCTTTATCTTAGAAAACCCAGAGATACCCCCATATGTTCTAAGGGTTTTAAACTGCTCTTTCCTATCTGTCAAGATTTTATAGGTATAGCTTTGGTGGGAGGTATCAAAAATAATTTTATCTTTTAAGGGATCAAATTTTCTTAAAAGAGAGATGGTAAGCTCAACTACACCTAAATTACTTCCATAATGTCCACCGTTATGGTATATAACCTCGGTTATATAATCCCTTATTTCTTGTGAAAGAATCTCAAGCTGTTGATAATTAAAATCCTTTACGGTTGAGTAATCACAAAATTTAAGATATTTAGTGTTTTCAAAATTTACATTCATATTTTATTTCCTCCAGCTTAGATAATTCTTTTTATTTTATTTTTCTTTTTTATTATTTTACAGGCGGTATTAATTTCCTTTAGGGTTTTATTTTTAGAATATTTTTCGAAGGAAAGAGAGGGCTGCTTGTTTTTCTGCTTCTTTCTTTGTCTTACCAAACCCTGAACTTATCTCAACATTGTTATAATAAGCTACCACTAAAAAACCTTCACTATTCTTTTCAATTGTCAAATATTTAGGTTTATCCATACCTTTTTTTTGTAAAAAAGATTGTAAAAATCCTTTCCAATCAAAAACATTTTCCACTATCTCTTCCATTTTTTCTTCAAAAACTTTTAAAATCGTCTTACGAAAAAATTTTTTAGGTTCTTCAATATTACCAGAATCTAGATAGATTACCGCTATTATAGCTTCAATTATATCTGCATAAGTTTTTATATTTGGGCTATTCTTTCCTAAGCTTTCATAGTTAAATATTAAATACTCCTGCAGTTTTAAATAATCACAAACTTTATAAAGAGTAAAATAATTAACTATTAGGGTTTTATAAGAAGAAAGGGAATCTTCAGAAAAGGAAGGATACTTCATATAAGCATATTCCGAAACTATGTAGTTTAATAAGCTATCTCCTAGAAATTCCAGTCTTTGGTTATTATTTAGAATAATTTTTTTGTTATCTATTTCCAACTCAACAGGATTTACAAATACCGAATCATGAAGAAAAGCCTGAATTAATAAATATTTGTTATTAAAAAAATAATCAATCTTTTGCTGTATTTCATCTAATTTTTCAATTAATTTGTTTATCATGTTTATCATTAGATGTTTATCATTAGGTTTTTATTACAAGATTAATTTCGCAGTATCGGACACTTCTTTTAAGATTTTAGGGTATTTTTTTAATTGTTTTATAAAGAATGATTTATTTTTGTGGATAGATAGGAAAGCAAAAGCTCCTAAAACTTGGATAAGCCTTTGTATTTTATAGTATTTATAAAAATTAGCAAAGTTTTTAAGATGCGGATTATTTTTAAAGTAAAACTCTAATAAGATTTTTTTAATTTTTTCAGGAAGCATTACGTAAGGATCCTCTAGTAAAGAAGCTAGATCATACAAGAAGTTACCAATCATCATCCCTTGAAAATCTATAAAATACGGTTTATTTTTGTAAAATATAATGTTTGTAGATTGTAAATCCCTATGAATTAACCCTGGACAGTGTTTAAAAATTCCATAGCAAGTATTTATCGTTACTTCAGAAATCTTAAACCACCTATTTAAATTCCTCTCTCCTAAATAATTAACTAAAAAATTTTCAATAAAATATTTCCATTCCCATCTTAGGACCTTTAAATCGAATACGCCAAAAATATCCTTTTCTCTAACTTCTGAAATTTTTATATTATGCACTTTTGATATTTCATTTAAAACTTGCCTATATTTTTTTATTAGCAAATTGTTGTTAAACTTTTGTTTTTTTGATGAATGAGTATTTAAAAAATTTAAAACTTGAAAAAAATTATCTCCTAGATTTTGCAGGATAGCAAAAGCGTAAGGAAATTCTTTACCGTTTGAGGAAAAATTCGAGGAAAAGTTTGAAGAAACTAAGGAAAAAGTTGGGGAGAAAATTTTAGGTACGTTAACCGAATTCCTTTCCAAAAAGTCCCGTATTCTAAGATATTTTATTAAACTTTCCTTATTTGGATCTATTAGTATAACTTTGTCTT
>JBKBIY010000031.1:0-11283 GCA_046294045.1 bacterium
ACCACCTTAGTAGCTAGCTCTATACAATCAGCTTTAAATATTTCTATACCCTTAATGGCAAACGCTTACTTAGTATCACAACAGGTAATACTAATCTCAATTTTAATCGGCTTAATTTCGTCAATCGTACCAGCTTACATAGCCTCAACAATTGACACAACTTCCACTATAAGACAAATTAATTAATAAATAAATTAACTAGTTTTTTGTAGGAAATCTTGATAACTTTTTGAAATATAGTTTTTAATTTCTAATCCTTTATAAACGAAAGGTTCAGAAAAAGGAATTCCATGATTATCAACATTTATAATCCTTCCTCCAAACAATTCCAAAGGTTTAGTATTATGACTTACTCTGGTATGACCTATTATAAACTTTTCAATAGAGTACTTATCAAGTAAAGATATTATTTCTTCTTCTTTAAATGGCTCTGTTTTTCGAGAATTAAAAGCATCTATACCCCAAATTTTTCTGCTCCACAATATGTAATTAAGATCATCCCTGTTTATAGAATTATTAACCATTCTATCAATACATTCGAATTTGTCAGGAAAAGAATGCGAAACAAAAATTCTTCTTCCTTCCTCATTTTCAAAATTAACAAATACCACTAAATTCTTGAATATTTCATCCTCTTCCACAGATTTAATAAGATTGCTTATTGATCCAAAAGATTTTATAGTATTCATTCCACCCTGAGAATACCAATTATAAAAAGATATAAAACTTTCTAATAAATTCCTTTCAACCATGTCCTTAACGATTAAATAAGGATTTATTTCGATTTTTTCAAGTATTACTTCAAGATCTTCCAAAGAAAAATTCTTTATAAAATCTATAGCTTTAAACATCATGTCTTCATGATTACCTACCAACACAAAAACATTTTTTCTATTTTTTAATAACAAAGAAATCAGTTTTATTATTTTTTTTGTACCTTTAACAAGCTCAATGTAATCCAAATTAAGAGGGTTCTCTAAGTTTTCTTCTCTCCAATCTACATAATCCCCTATAAAAACTAAAAAACTTTCTTCATCCAGGATTTCTAAACTAAAATCATCATCTTTTTCTTCTACTTTAACAACCCCATAATTTTCTAAAATTCTTTTCAATTTATAGTAATCACCATGTAAATCTCCTATTACTATCATAATTATCCCTTTACACTCCCTTGAATATTTTGTAAAATGTAAGCTAAAGAGATAATTTTTGCATCTTGAAAGTAATTTGAAATAATCTGAATACCCACAGGAAAGTAATCATTATAAAAAGGAATATTAATAGCAGGTAGACCAGCTAAGTTAACAGCAACAGTATAAACATCACTTAAGTACATTTTTACAGGATCATTAACTTTTTCCCCTATTTTCCAAGGTAAATTAGGTGAAGTAGGCATAATAACAAAATCTACTTCTTTAAAAATATTTTCAAAATCTCTTTTTATAACATTTCTTACTTGCAAAGCTTTTTTGTAATAAGCATCGTAATAACCACTAGATAAGCAAAAAGTTCCCGCAAGTATCCTTCTTTTTACTTCTAAACCAAACCCTTCTCCCCTACTCTTCTTCATCATAGTTCTTACATCCTCAGCTTCAACCCTTAAACCATATCTAACACCATCATACCTTGCTAAATTAGAACTAGCCTCACTAACAGCTATTATATAATAGCATGGAATAGAATATTCTAAATAAGGAAAATCAACCTCTTTAATTACACCGCCATTAGATTCTATCAACCTTAAAAGCTTGAGAACGGAATCCCTTATAATATCATCAACAGCAGGATCGTCTACAACTTTTACAGGAAAACCTACTCTTACTCCCCTTAAATCATTTATGATCATATTAATATCAAAAGATTCGTTAACAAACTCAGGAACAAAATCTTTTGAACTGGTACTATCAAAAGGATCATAACCACTTATAACCTGCATAATTAGAGCTATGTCTTCAACATACTTTGAAAAAGGGCCAATTTGATCTAACGAAGAAGCATAAGCAACTAAACCATAACGAGAAACCACACCATAAGTAGGCTTTAAACCATATATACCGCAAAAAGCAGCAGGCAATCTTACCGAACCACCAGTGTCCGAACCCAAAGAAAATGGTACCATATCGGCAGCAACAGCTACAGCACTACCACCACTTGAACCACCAGCAACTAACTCAGGATTTAAAGGATTCCTCACAACACCATAATACGAATTCTCATTACTTGAACCCATAGCAAATTCATCCAGATTAGTCTTACCCACAATAACAGCACCAGCATTATATAACTTTTCAACCACCGTAGCATTATATGGAGATACATAATTACTTAATATCTTTGAAGCACAAGTAGTAGGATAACCCTTAACATTTATGTTGTCCTTAACAGCAACAGGTAAACCCACAACAGGCGTAAAAACTCCATTATTTATCATCTCCTGACTTCTATTTATTTGTTCATCTATCATTTTCCTATCAAATACACTTATAAAAGCATTATAAAAGCTGTTTTCTTTTTCTATTTTTTCTAAATAATTATAAACCACTTCTTTTACACTAATTTCCTTTTTTATAAGCTTTTGTAATATATCTTTTGCCCTCAATTTTTATCGCACCCCCTAATATAATAATTCATCAGTTCCCAATTATCATTGTAAATAAAATATGGAACTAGTTGAACTAAACTCCAAGAATCAGAAAAAATTTTTAAAATATCCAAATACAAATTATCATAAACTTTACAAAATTCACCATAATCCATTGAACTAATTTTTGAATATACCAATTCTCTAATTTCATTAATTAACTCTTTTTTATCTACATTTTTTGTAAAACTTATCAAGAATAAAATTTCCCTTTTTTGAGGGAAAAAGTAAGAATCCATATTCTCTATTCCTTTTCTTTTCAACGCAATTTTAAAATTCCTATCTTCATTCCTTAACAAATCAAAATATTTAGATAATACATCAAAGAAAAATAAATCTTCTAATGAATAATCAGAAGAACTATAATATAAGTATAAATTTTTAGAATCAACTTTTTCTTCTAAGCCCTTTGATAGCAAATTATCTAAAAAAACTTTAAATTTAAGATAATTTAAATATAACTCCTCTTTAGTACGTCTTTCTAAGTTAAACACAAACTCCTTCTTTTTCACAAACTGATTACCAAATATTTCATTAAATTTGTCCACTTCCTTAACTTCTTCGTTACTAATTACAAAAAATACTAAATCCTGATCATTAAAAGATTTAGTAAAATCTTTCATAATTTCAAAAGAAATATTATTAACTGTTTTAATAGTACCTCCAGTAGGATTAAGATAAATTTTGAAAAAAGATGGGGAATCTTGGTAACTTTTTGAGGATAACTCAGCTATCACAACCTGCTTTTCTAAATTAAAAGAATCTTTATCAAAATTTGGATTCTTAAAAGCTGTTACGAAATACTTTAAAATTTTATAAACATCACCTGTAGCGTAAAAAGATATATAATCATTATAAGTGGAAGCATTGTATTGAGAATCAACTAGTAAGTCTTTAAGATTTTTATTTTCTATAGAATTTCTAAAAAATAAATGTTCCCATAGATGGGTTATTCCATATAGTTGAGGGTTTTCTTGTGCAGCTCCCCTTTTTACAACAAAACCTGCAGAAGATAAAACACTATAAGGATTTTCAATTACATAAAGACTACTTTTTTCTAATTCATATTCCTTTATAACAACTTTAGCAAAAACAAATTCAAAAAGACTAATTAAAACTAATATAAAAGCTAATATAAAAGATAGTAATTTGCAAACATTCATAGTTTAATAATATATTGTAAGGGTTTTGTGATGAGGGTAAATTAAAGAGTTAGCATCAGATTTAGCTAAGTTCCACAAGACATTATCAACAAAGGCGGGATAGGTTTTTGTTTTGGAAGCTAGCTCATCAACAGCTACTACCGTAGCAGCCCTTATCTCTACTTCCCTTACATCCTTCGAATTTATCAACTTTCCATTTTTTATATCGTTTAAAAGATCTTCACTATAAGTAATAATACCTTTGTTATGCAAAAACTGAGGGAGTTTATAATCCGCAAAAGCTGTTAAATTATCTATGTTTTTAAAATCCAAATATTTTACAAAACTTTCTTTCTCTATAACTTCGGGATTATTTTTATGATAATATTGGTAAAGTAAATAAAGATCATGAGCTAATAACTGAGCTCTTTTGTAAAAACCTACATTAATTACCCTACCATTATTTAATTGATAATCCGCAGTATCTTTATAATTAGAAAAAGTATCTACAACCAATTTTACAAATTTATTTACATCTCTATTAGCTTCAATTATTATATCAAGAATTCTTTTAGGATTATTTTTGTTTTCATATGAAAGTTTATAAGGATCATTTTCTTCCTCTTTTATTTTAAAGCCCGAATTTTTTTCTTGCAAATCTTTCCAAAATATCCTTTTATACATTTCAGAAATAGGTTTTTCAAAAATATTTTCCCCTAGCTCTCTTAGATTTGTAACTCTTTCCTCTATTAATTTTAGTTCTCCCCTTACATAAAAAAGATCATCATAAGTTGGATAAATCATTCTCATGAATTCACGTTTAAAAATTTTAGCCCAGTAGTAAGGATAAACAAATAACTCAGAATTTTCAGCTTCCCTTTTTAAACAACAAGCTAAAGCTTTATAACCACTAAGTTCTTGCCCTTTATAATTTACCGTCCACTTATCTAAATCCCTATCAGCCCAAAAACAAAAATTAACACTGTCTACCACAAATAAATACCATATAGATTTTATAGGATCACCAACATAGTGAATATTGGAATCTAAAAAGATTTCATTTGTCCAGTTTTTCAACTCCCTTGAAAAATCATCCGTAAACCTGTTTATGGCTTCATAATTAACCTTAACATACCTAGAACTTTGAACAATTAATCTACATTTCTCTCTTATATCATCAGTTAAGCTAACAATCTTAAACATAATTTTTCCTCCTATTTTAGAGTATAAATATAAGGTTTATTTCTATATTTTTCATCGAAATCCAATCCGTAACCAACTACAAATTCAGGAGGTATAGTAAACCCTACAAAATCCACTTTAACATCTACAATTCTTTGAGAGGGCTTATCAAGCAAAGCGCAAACAAAAATATCTCTTGGTTCCCTCTCCCTAAACAATGAAACTATTTTATTTAATGTTAAACCCGTATCAATTATATCCTCAACAATAAAAACAACCCTATTCTTTATATCAAGAGAAATGTCTTTTAGAATCTTTACATTATGTGTAGTTTGAGTACCTTTATAGCTACTAACTTTTATATAATCCGTAATAACATCGTGTTTAAGCTTTCTTACTAATTCTGAAAAAAAGAAAATGCTACCAGTAAGTACACAGATAAAAAAAGGTTCTTCTTTCAAGGAAAGTTTATAAATAAATTCGTCTATTTCTTTTGCTAACTCATCCGTTCTCTTTTCTATTTCCTTAGAAGAAATAAGTATTTTCATACTCTATGCTAGTAAGGAATTAAATTCTTCTTCGTTTATCACTTCTTTTTCTAAAAGTGTATTAGCAATTAATATCAGCTTTTCTTTATATTTATTTATTAACTCTCTAACTTCTTGATAGCATTGATTAATAATTTTAGATACTTCTAAATCTATCATTCTGGCTGTTTCTTCACTATATTTTTTTTCTTTAACGAAATCCCTTCCTAAGAATACTTCTCTAGAAGCTTCAAAAGAGATTAATCCTAAAGAAGACATTCCGTATTGGGTTACCATACTTCTAGCTATTTTAGTAGCTCTTTCCAGATCGTTTTCTGCTCCTGTTGTACAAACATTAAGTATTTCCTCTTCGGCTGCCCTACCCCCTAAAAGTACTTTTATCTGAGCTATTAATTCTTCTTTTTTATAGTTATATTTATCTTTTTCGGGAGCTTGCCAAGTTTGACCTAAACTTGGACCCCTAGGTACTATAGATATCTTTTTAACAGGATCTGCATAAGGAGTGTATTTAGCTACTATAGCATGTCCTGCTTCATGATAAGCTGTAATTTTTCTTTCTTCCTCAGACATAACAACGCTTTTTCTTGCAGGTCCCATTAAAACCTTTTCTATAGCTTCCTCACAATCATCCATTTCTATAACTTTTTTACCTTTTCTAACTGCAATTAAAGCAGCTTCATTAAGCATATTCTCAAGATCAGCACCTGTAAAACCAGGAGTCCTCCTAGCTAACTCCGCTAAATCTAAATTTTCAGAGATTTTTTTATTTTTAGCATGTATTTTCAAAATTTCTTCTCTTCCTTTAACATCGGGTACTCCAACAAAGATTTGTCTGTCAAATCTTCCGGGTCTTTGTAAAGCTGGGTCAAGTATATCCGGTCTATTAGTCGCAGCTAAGATTATTATACCGGAATTAACTTCAAAACCGTCCATTTCAACAAGCAATTGATTTAGGGTTTGTTCGCGTTCATCATGCCCCCCTCCTAAACCAGCTCCCCTATGTCTTCCAACAGCATCTATCTCATCAATAAAAACTATACAAGGAGCATTTCTTTTAGCTTGTTCAAATAAATCTCTAACTCTAGCAGCACCTACACCTACAAACATTTCCACAAATTCAGAGCCACTAACGTAGAAAAATGGTACCCCTGCTTCTCCCGCTATAGCTCTACCTAGCAAAGTCTTACCTGTACCTGGTGGACCTACAAGTAAAACCCCCTTTGGTATCCTAGCTCCCATTTCAGTAAAACTTTTTCTATCTTTAAGAAAATCTACAATTTCCCTTAATTCTTCCTTAACTTCGTCAATACCGGCAACATCTGCAAAAGTAACTTTAGGCATATCCTGAGAAAACATTCTTGCTTTACTTTTTGTAAATGAGAAAGCTTGACTACTTCCACTTTGAGCCTGTCTAAAAAAAGCTAACAATAACAATATAAAAATAACAAAAGGTACAATGTTAATAATCCAAAACCATAAGGTATTATCCGCAGGAGGTATATATCTAAAATTTATTTTGTTATCCTTCAAAGTTTTTATTAAATCATAATCATTTGGATAATAAGCTTTTATCTTTTGATATTTTAGATCCATAGGCTTGTAAAGCTCAACAATTATTTCTTTATCTTTAATGGTAGCTTCTTGCACATTTTTTGATTCTATTTGTTTCCAAAGTTCATAGTAAGTTACCTCTTTAACATTAATTGAATTTTCAGTTAGAATAATTGTTAAATATATGGCTGCTGTAATAAGTATTGCCCAAACTAAAATAGCTTTCATACTATCTCCTTCCCCTTACTAGATTTATTTTACCAAATAATTATCATTTCCTTCAACCTTCAACTTCTTACAAACAAATTACAACAAAAGGAAATTTATTAAAAATATAAAAAATCTTTATTGTAAAAATTTGGGTATGGGCTTAAGTCATTTTTTAGAGGTTGGTGATATTAAATGAAAAATGTTCTTAAGGAATCTATATTAACTAATGTATTAGCTATGGTATTAGCAGGAGGTGAAGGTACTCGGCTTTTCCCCTTAACAAAAGAAAGGTGTAAACCTGCAGTACCTTTTGGTTCTAGATACAGAATAATAGATTTTGTCCTTAGTAACCTTGTAAACAGCGGTATACTCAAAATAAATGTACTTACTCAATATAAAGCACATTCATTAATAAAACATATTCAAACAAACTGGGGATTAAATTACAAATTTGGTTTCTACGTTAACATAGTACCCCCACAAATGAGAATAGGAAAAATATGGTTTAGGGGAACCGCAGACGCCATCTATCAAAACCTTAACCTCATATTCGATGAACAACCAGAATACGTAGTAATCTTATCGGCTGACCATATATACACAATGAACATCAAAGACATGGTAGAATACCATATTAAAAAGAATGCAGATATAACAGTGGCTACTTTCCCAGTAGAACATACCGAAGCTCCCAGATTCGGAATAATGAAAGTAGATAGTAATCAAAGAATTATAGATTTCATTGAAAAACCAACAGATCCTCAAATAATAGAAGAGTACAAAATAAACGATAAAGTACTAGCATCAATGGGAAATTATGTATTTAACAGAGATGTGCTTATAGAAATTCTAGAACAAGACGCTCTAAAAGATACTAGTCACGATTTCGGAAAAAATATTATCCCAGAAAGCATTAAAAAACATAAAGTATACAGCTATAGTTTCGAAAATACCAACATACCTGGCTCTGATAAACCGCCCTACTGGCGAGACGTAGGAACCATAAAATCCTTTTTCGATACCAATATGGAATTACTACAGGAAAACCCACCAATAGATCTTTACAACCCATACTGGCCTATATACTCAGCTTACACAGCCCTACCAGCAGCCAAAATAATCGGTGAAAATGTTATTCTACAAAACTCCATCATCTCTGAAGGATGTATCATAGAAAATAATACAAAAATTAAAAACTCCATACTCTTTCCTAAATGCCATATAAAAAGTAATTCCTATATAGAAAATTCCATACTTATGGATGGATGCTTCATAAATAGCAACTCCGTTATAATTAATTCCATTCTCGATAAAGGAATTATAGTAGATGAAAAAATAGAAATCTCACCAAACAATATACATAAATTTTTTAATAGCGAAGAAATCATAGTAATACCTAAAGGTAAAAAAATAACCCAAGAAACTATACTAGATGAAAAACCAGTATATTTTTAATTTCTAAAATTTCCAAAATTTCTAAAGGAGGTTAATATGAATATTATTCAAAAACTAAAAGAAAAATATAACCTAAGTATATGGCTAGATTATCTGGATAACGAATTACTTGAATACCTTCCTTCAATGGTAAAAGAAAGAAAAATATATGGAATAACAACAAATCCTACCATATTCAATAATGCTCTAAAAAAATCTTCTCAACCGAATCTAAAAGATACAAAAAATTTGTACGAAGCTATTGAAAATGTAATGATAGAAAATGTTAAAAAAGCTTGCTACATAATGCTACCCATATTCGAAGAAACTAATAAACAAGATGGATTAGTAAGCATAGAAGTACCACCATATATAGCTTACGATACCTCCCAAACAGCAGAAAAAGCAGTCCAGTTATGGGAAAAAATTAACATGCCAAATGTAATGATAAAAATACCCGCTACAAATGAAGGAATAGAATCAATCAAAATACTATACCAAAAAAATATAAACATAAACGTAACTTTACTATTTTCTCTTGAAAAATATAGTAAAGTAATAGAAACTTACAAAAACGCAAATACTCAATCAATAAGTGTAGCTTCATTTTTTGTAAGTAGAGTAGATACAGTAATAGATGAACATCTTTTAAAATTAAAACAAGCTAATTTAATAACTGAAGAGTTATATACAAAACTTGTAGGAAAAACAGCAGTTTTTAATTCACTAAATGCTTTTAAATTATATGAAAGAAGTTTTCAAAATGTTTCAAAAATCCAAAGAATATTATGGGCAAGCACAAGTACTAAAAATCCTTCCTACAACCCCCTAAAATACATTCAAGAACTTTTAACGCCAAACTCTATAAATACTATCCCACTTAATACATATCAATTGTTAATCAATTCCGAAATAAACCTAGAAGAATGGGAAAAAATAACTAAACAAAATATAGAACAGCTTGAAGAAATAAATCAAAAACTTCAACAAATTAGTAATTACCTAAATTTTAACTATTTCACCGAAGAATTATTATACAAAGGAGTAACTTTATTTAGTGATTCATATAATTCAATTGTTGATACTTTTATTACTCAATTATCCATAAATACATCACCGCTTGCCTGAAGCGGTATAAAAAAACCAGGCTAAAAAAGAAATATGCAAGAAAGGAGCAGATATGAAAGTTTTTATCAATGGCAAGTTATACAACAAAGAAGATGCTAAAATATCAGTTTGGGATCACGGTTTTCTATACGGAGACGGAGTATTTGAAGGAATTAGAGTATACAATAACTCCATCTTCAAACTCGATGATCATCTAATAAGATTATACGAATCAGCTAAAGTAATAGATCTTCAAATACCTTACTCTTACAATGAACTTAAAAATCATCTAATTAATACGGTTAAAATTAACCTGGAAGAAGAAAAAATGGAAAACGCATATATAAGATTAGTAGTTAGTAGAGGAGAAGGAGATCTAGGTTTAGATCCAAGAAAATGTAAATCTCCCACCGTCGTTATAATAGTAGATAAAATACAACTGTATCCAAAAGAATTCTACGAAAAAGGATTAACCCTTATAATTTCCTCATATAGAAGGCCATCTGCAGATATACTTTCCCCAAGAATTAAATCCCTAAACTATCTTAATAATATCTTAGCTAAGATAGAGGCAAATTTCGCTAATGCTCAAGAAGCAGTAATGCTAAACCCCTTAGGATACATAACAGAATGCACAGCAGATAATATATTTATAGTTAAAAATGAAACAGTTATAACTCCACCACCATTTGTAGGAATACTTGAAGGAATAACAAGAAAAAGTGTTCTAGAAATGTGTAAAGAATTAGAAATACAATCAAAAGAAGAAATAATAGACGTAAAAGATTTATTAACAGCAGAAGAAGTATTTATCACCGGAACAGGAGCAGAAATAGCACCAGTTAAACAAATAAACAATACAAATTTTACAATAGGACCAATTACAAAAAAACTAATATCTTACTTCCCAGAATACGTGAAAAAACACTCAACCCCCGTCTTTGTTAAAGTATAACCCTAAAAACCAAAGAAATTTAAAAATTAAAAGAAATTTAAAAATTCAAAGAAATTTACAAAGGAAAAAAATAAGACTTAAAGAATAGATAAAAAATGAATACAAAATTAGGAGTGTCTGAAAATATATTAGCTGCCATAGGCTACATAATCCCTATAGTAGCCTTAATAGCATTCTTTATAGAAACCGAAAATAACTTCGTAAGATTCCATGCTTTACAATCCATCCTTTTTTCATTAATAATCTTAGCTTTGATAACAATTTTTTCATCATTTTTATGTTTCGTAGGAATGATACCTCAAGTAGGAGGAACATTGAGTTGTCTGTGTACAATACCTATATTTATCTTAGCATTAGCCATAATACCTTTTATCATTTTCTTAGCTTGGAAATCCTATAATCATGAATACTACAAAATACCTTTCTTAGGAGAGCATGTTGAAAGAATCGTTTTTAAATATCATTAACATAAAAACTATATCATTACTTTTTCTTGTCTTAATACTTATTTTT
>JBKBIY010000031.1:11293-11689 GCA_046294045.1 bacterium
AACCAAATTTTCGAAGGAAATTTTAAAGATGTTAATTTAAAAAATTTACTATATTTCATAACCTCCAAATTAACCGATAACTATATAATAGAAGTAGAGGAAGATAAGAAAATTTCAATTACTTTTAAAAATACCACATTAAAACAAGCATTGGAAACCATAGTTAAATACGCTGAATTAGAAATTATTAAAATCAACGATAATACTTTTTTAATAGTTCCTAAAAACAAAGCAAGCCTATATAAACAAAAACAAAAAATAGTTATTCAATTGGTATATACTCCAGCTGATTATGTTAGAAATATACTCTACTCACAAGAGAAAGATACCACTATCCTTGTTGATAATTTTTCAAATTCTTTAATAATAGAAACACCAGTGGATAAGGTAAAGAAA
>JBKBIY010000032.1:0-11543 GCA_046294045.1 bacterium
GGAATTAAAGAGTTCGAAATCTATGCCCATGGGGAAAGTTTCTGCTCTTATAAATCTTCCGTTGTGGATAATGTTCCCCATGTTTGATTCTAGGTTTATTATTTTTGAAAGACTTCGGAGAAAATTGTTAGTGTATTCGTAAGTGTGGAATCCTATAAGGTCTGCACCAAGGAGGCCTTCTAAGATTTCTTTTTTCCAAGGGAGTTGTGCAAAAGTCTCAGGGGGTGGAAAAGGTATGTGCAAAAAAAAGCCTATATTTACATTTTGCAAAGCATCTCTTAACATACTAGGTAGGAGCATAAGGTGATAATCGTGAACCCATACGTAAGTCTCATTATCTTCTATTGGGAAGGAAAGTAAAGCATTTAGAAAGAGTTTGTTTACCTCTACATAGCTTTGCCAATAGTCTTGGCTAAATGTGGCCAAGGGTGAAAAGTTATGCATCAGTGGCCATAGGGTTTTGTTGCAAAAGCCGTTGTAAAATTTATCCATTAACTTTTCTGGTATGTAAACGGGGATATAGGGAAGATTTTCTTCCCTTATTATACTTTCAAGTTCTTGGGTTTGCTTTTTATTTAGGCTTGTGCCGGGCCATCCAACCCACTTATAATCTATGTTGGATTTTGTTAAAAAGGTTTCCAATCCAGAAACTAAGCCTCCAGGGCTTTTCTTAAGAGATAGTCTATTGCTTTCTTTATGTACAGAAAATGGTAATCTGTTGGCTACTATCAGAAGCTTTATCCCATTTATCTATAAAATTTTCCTTTTTCTTAGGTTATCCTTTAAAAAGGATAACTTTCTCTGTAAAAGAGAAGGAAAAAAAGGGAAGTTAAGTCGAAAGAAATAATAACAGCGGAAGTCAAACAAGAGTTAAGAGATTTCAAAAATACTGTATCAGGACAACTAGAAGGATTTAAATTAGCAATAGAAAGTATATTGGAAAGACAAAGTAATTTAGAAAGCGAAGTAAGAAGTATAAATCAAAAAATAGAAACAATGTTTATGCAGTTAAGTAATAGAATAGACTAAACAAACAATAAGAATTACATTTTATAGGTAAGCTAAGAATGATTCATAACTTTACTTCAAGAAATGATTTACTAAAATATTTTCAAGAAATAAAAAATCTTCAAATGTTGTTAGTTTAATGTTATATTTACTACCAAGGATAAAGCTAACTTTGAAAAGGTAAAAATCAAGAAGAGATATATCGTCTGTAAATTCAGAATTTAAGTTTTCTTCTCTTAATTCTTCATGAGCGTTTATTAAGGATTCTTTTTTAAAGATTTGAGGAGTTTTGATAAGATATATTTTGTCTCTAGGTATGTATGAAGGGGATTCATAGTAAGCAACTACAGAATCGTCAGGATAAGAATATAGTGTCAATCCATCAAAATCTTTTATTTTTTGGATAAGCAAAGAGATGTCTTTTTGAGTTATCAATGGTCTTGCAAGATCATGGATAATGATATAATCAATATACTTATTTTTTAGAGTTTTTATAGCGTTAAATACGCTGTCTTGGCGTTTTTCTCCTCCTTCCACAAATTCTACGTTTTCAAAATTATATTTTTCTACCTTTTCCTCGATTATTTTTTTGTGAAATTCAAAAGTAAGTGGATTAAGAACAAAAACCACGTTAGTTATTTTATCCTTGAAATTAGCAAAAACCTCCGCACTATATTCCCAAATCATTTTTTGTTTTATCTCCAAAAATACTTTATTTATTTTTATTCCACTTTTTACAAGAGATATAATTTGGTTGTATTTGTTTATTAAATTCTCATCCTGAATTGAATTAAATGTTTCTATTATTGAGTTTATGAATCTTTGAGAATTTCCAGCAGCTAATAAAACTAACCCTATCATCTTTTACCCTCCTTATTTAAAAGTGTTATACAAAGTGAAAGTATACGTAATAATTTTTTACAAAATCTATTGCGAATAGTGTCAAGAATAGCCCTATTATGAGACTAAAAAATAACCATCCAACAAAAATTGCAAATATGATATTAGTAAGTATTACTTTATAAAATACAAAGAAAAATAATATAACTGGTAAAGTGATAATAAGAATGGTCAAAAATCTCCAGAACAAGTCGAAAAATAAGCTTCTAAAAAATATTAAAGTATTTTCATCGTAAAAATCTTGCCAGATATAAAATAAATTGTAAACAAGCTCCTTAGTTATGTCACATTCTATTTGTTTTAGTAAAATCAAAGGAAATATGATGTATAACATTATTTGAATTAACAATGTTAAGCTTAGAACAACAACAATAACAATGATTATAAATGTTTTAAAGGGAAGAGAAGTTTTTAAAATTGTGATAAATAGATATATTAAAAAAATAGCTATTATCATCCATATATTTGTGAAAAAAAAAGTTACTAAAGAGTTTATAAAAATTTGTTTTATTTGATTTTGGGTGGTTTTTAACATTTTTTCTATATTAAATGGATTTTTATTTATATTGTCGGCAGGGCTTGTTACGAATTCCAAAAGATCTTTATTTAAAGATACTTCTTCTATAAGATATCTTAAAGATAGAATTAAAAAAAAGTTCAAAAATATAAGTGCAAAAAAATTAATTAAGGGTAAAAGAAGTATGACGAAAGATATAAAAAATGAGTAAACGATAAATTCTGTATTTAGTATTGCAAATAAGTCTTTAAAATTATACCTAAGCAAAATTTTTATGTCTTCTAACATCAAAAATATTATTGTTTAAAATTCGTTATTTTACCTTGTAAAACTCTATACTATGATAATTTTTACAATTTTTTAAAAAATTTTATTTTATATCGCTATCATATAAAAAAGGGTAATAAATAATAAATGATAAAATCTTAAAGTAAGAGTTTCTAGAGGAGGTGAAAATATGGATATAGTTAAAATAGATAAAGGAAGACCATTTATGCCGTTTCCTATCGATCAAAAGCCAGAAAACGATAAAGATAAACAGGTAGAAAAGAAAGAGAATTCTTCTGCTGAAAATACAAAAGATTACTACAAATCAAATAGTAATTCTGAAACGAATAAAACAAACTAAAAATAATAGGGTTAGTGACATCGATATAGTACGGGGGTTGGCTATAATTTTTATGATTATAGCCAACTACTCCCCTTATTACATCTCTGAACCAAACTCTTATTTAAGGTTAATTTATACTTTAGCAGCTCCTCTTTTTGTAATCTTAAGTGGATATCTAGCATTTGCTAACAAAGTAATAAAAGACTATCCTCCAAGATATTATATAACCCGAGGAATTATATTGATAATAGTAGCTTGTTTTATAGATTTGCTATGTTATCAGCAGTATCCTTTATTTTCATTTGATGTACTCTATTTAATAGGATTCTCAACACTTATCTTTCCTGGACTTTACATGATACATAATAAATTTAAATATAGCATTTTTTTGATATTTTTAGTAACTTTTATTTTACAAAGATTTTGGGGTTATGATATGGATGTAGTAGAATATGAAATATATCATCAATTAGATTTTTGGAATTCCCTTTTAGTAATTTTTAAACAGAGCTTGATAAGTGGTTACTTTCCCATTTTTCCATGGCTAGGAATTTTTATGTTAGGATTTTTATTTTATGAAGAGAAATATAAAAATTTTTTTGCTAAGAATGGTTATTTTAGTATTTTTTTATTTCCCCTGCTAAGTTTTGGGTTATTATCAAGTGATAAATATATAAGGGCTGGTTATTCTGAATTATTTTACCCTCCTGATTATGTTTTTATACTCTGGACTATTAACTTAGCTATTTTATCATTTTATCTCCTATATAACAAACTCTACAGTAAAATGGGATTAATTGGAAAATATTTTGAAATTATCGGAAAATCTTCGTTGTTTTTCTATGTTTTTCATTTATTTTTTATAGAATATTTCCTAGAAGATATAAAGTGGTCAAAATTTTTCTTTAAATATTACTCCGCTTATTTTGAACTTTATTTTGCTTATTTTATTACTCTTGTTATTATTGGCTTGTTAGCTTTGGCTTTCGAAAATATTAAAAAGATGGACATAAAACTACCTTTTGTAGTTAGAATGTTTATAGGTACTTAAATGTTAAAAAAACAAATTCTCGGATTATACCTGTTTTTTAAATACAATTTTTTCAAGCTAAAGAAAATTATTGATCAAGAATTTGAGGATAATCTTGAAAAAACTATATCGAAGATTTATCAAAAGTTGTCAACGGATTGTGAAGAAATTCTTCAAAAATACGATATTGATTACGATTTGATAAAAGATAATTTTAGGGTGTTTTTTGAAGAAGATTTCCCCGAAGAATTCTATGAAAATGATTCAGGCGTAGTTTTTTATAAGGGAAATTGGGAATTACTACAAAGAGAATTTTACAAAATTGCCATAGTGGGTTCAAGAAAACCTTTGAACGTTAGCTCTAACTTCGTAACTAAATTTGTCGAAAATTTAGGTGTTTTAAAAAATGTAGTTGTGGTAAGTGGATTGGCTTTAGGTATTGACTCAATAGCTCTTAAAAAATCAATAGAAAATAATATCAAAACCATAGCTATACTCGGAAATGGAGTTGATTACTATTATCCTTATGCAAATAAAAATTTACAAGAAAAGATATCACAAAATGGGCTTTTGATATCTGAATATTTACCAAATCAAAAACCTGAAAAATACTTTTTCCCTTACAGAAATAGGCTTATCTCTGCTATTTCTGATTTGGTTATTGTGGTTCAAGCCGGTAAAAATAGTGGTAGCATCATTACAGGAAAATATGCCCTTGAAATGGGTAAAAATTTACTCGTACCTTATCTTTCAACGTCTGAAGAATTCGAAGGATCAAAAGAACTTATAAATAACGGTTCAACAATGATAACTAAACCTGAAGAAATATTTCAATTTCTTGATAACATACTACTACCGGATAATAAATTAACAATTAACAACGAGTTGGTTAGTGGTAATAGTATTCAAGAAGAAAAATTTAATGAAGTTTTAACAGATGAAATTTTAAAAATTGTAAAAAATAATCCAGGAATAAGTGTCGAAAAAATAGCTGAAATTCAAAATCTACCCCTACCTGAAATAATGAAAAATATAACCCTTCTTGAAATTCAAGGAAAAGTTTCCGTTGATTTTAACTATTCTGTTTACATTACCTAAATAAAACTTTTTGTAAAACTTTTGGTAAGTAAAATTTTTTGAAGGATTAAAACTTTAAGTTATTTAAAATTAAAATAGGGAAAATGAATAAGGGATTAATTAATATCTCAGTGGTAATTATATTGTCTATTAGTATTGTTCTTACTTTATTAGCTTTTGCTCAAACTTTGATTAGATTTTTGGATTTTTATAGATTTTATCCATTTTGGCAAGGATATTACCTTGCTGATTCTTTTGAAGTTAAATTTTTTTTAAAATTATACCAATGGAGAAATTATAGTTAATAACGTACCTTTTTATTCTTATGAGAATCCTCAAGAAATCGGTAAAGCGAAATTAACAGATTCATTTGTTTACGGTTATACTAAAATAAATCAAACTACTAATTACTACTTATCCAAAGTTAAAATGACCTATAATAATGGCAAGATAACTGAATACAAAATATTTGGTAAATACACTGAATAATAAATCATAGATAAATATAGGAGGATAATATGCAGTATGATGTGATAATAGGACTAGAAGTACATATAGAATTATCTACTGAAAACAAGTTATTTTGTGCTTGTAAAAATGAATTTTCGAATCAACCTAATAAGAATGTTTGTCCAGTATGCTTAGGTTTACCAGGTAGTCTTCCTGTTATTAACAAGCAAGCGGTTGAGTATTTTTTAAAACTTGCTAAAGCTCTAAATTGTAAAATAAACTTGTTTAGTAAATTTGATAGGAAACACTATTTTTATCCTGACATGCCTAAAAATTATCAAATTTCTCAATATGATATTCCTTTGGCTGTAGGGGGAAGCTTATTCCTTCCTACTTTTAATAAACACATTCTTTTAAGAAGAATACACTTAGAAGAAGATACCGGAAAATCTATTCATATTGGAGGAGATAATCTTAAGGAAGCAAAATATACACTTCTTAACTACAACAGAGCCGGTGTACCCCTTGTTGAAATAGTGACTGAGCCTGTTATATACTCTGTAGAAGAAGCTGTGGAATTTCTACAACTGTTGAGGTTAACTGCCCTATACTTAGGCATAAGTGACGCAAAAATGGAAGAAGGAAGTTTAAGATGTGATGCAAACATTTCTCTTAAACTGAAAGGAACTGAAACTTTGGGAACTAAAGTGGAAATAAAGAATATAAACTCTTTTAAATTTTTAGCCAAAGCTCTTAACTATGAAATACAAAGACAGTCAGCTATCCTTAATGAAGGTAAAGAAATAATACAAGAAACAAGAGGATGGGATGAAAAAACAGGTACAACTTACTCAATGAGAACGAAAGAAGAAGCTCATGATTACAGATATTTCCCCGAACCTGATCTCTTACCATTAACTTTAACACAAGAATTAATTGACTCCATTAATATATCTACTACTCCTACGGAATATTATCTAAAATATATGGAATACAACATTTCTAATGAGGAAATAATGTTTCTTCTTGAAAACAAAGAAATAAACGAATTATTTCAAAAATTAATAAATTTAACTAAAAATTTAACACCTAAAAATATTGTTAAATTTCTAAAAACAGATTTTGCTTATTTATACAATAATAACCAAGTACATTGGCACCAGCTGAAAGTAGACAATATAATAAAATACATAGAATTGGTGGAAAGTAAAAGTATAGATGTCTTAAATTCTAAAAAATATCTAAGTGATATTATACATAATGACATTGAAGTACTTGAATTTTTAAAAAGCAAAAATTTGGTTATAGAAGAAGATAAAGAATTAATTGAAAGTGTAGTTATGAAGGTTATTGATCAAAATCCTTCGGCGGTTAATGATTATCTTCAAGGAAAAGAAAAAGCATTAAGTTTCTTAGTAGGTCAAGCAATGAAAGAATTAAAAGGAAAAGCAAAACCTGATCAAGTTTCTAAATACATAATACAAACCCTTTCAAAGGAGGAATATCAATATGAGAAAAAATAAAGTATTAGCTTTGGTAAGTAATGGAGTAGAAGAAATGGAACTTGTTATAGTGGTTGATGTACTTAGAAGAGCTGGTATACATGTGGATATAGTATCTATTTCAAATAAAGAAGTACAATGCTCAAGAGAAGTTAAAATAATAGCTGATAAAACATTTGATGAAATTGGAAGCGTTGAGGAGATAATACAAAATTATGATGCTATTTACATTCCTGGAGGGGCTGTTAACGCTGAAAACCTAAAAAATTTTCTCCCCCTAAAGGAAATAATCACTGGCTTTATAAATAACAATAAAATAGTTGCTGCTATATGTGCAGGTCCTACCGTGATAAATCACCATTTCTCTTTAAAAGATCATAAAGCCACCTGTTACCCATCACTTAAAGATAGTTTACCTAATTACTTTGATCAAAAGGTGGTTATAGATGGTAATTTTATAACCTCTCAAGGACCAGCTACTTCCTTTGATCTCGCCTTAACTATTGTTGAAAAACTAAAAAATCCTCAAGCAAAAGAAAATATATCCGAAGCTATTCTTTATAAATGGCTAATTACAACAAAATAATTCCTTATAGATAGGTTATACTATACCGACGAAAAAATTAGGGATGATTACTCTATTTTTGTAACTTCTTACCAAAGGTTTTATTTTTCTTCTTTAGAAATAGTATATTAAGAAATGGTTTTTAATTTTCGTTTGTTAAGGATAAGGGAGTACTTGCAAGCTTTAAGACCACATATAGTATTAATGTCTATTCCGTGTTGGCTTATTGGATTAAGTTTAGCTTATAGTAAAGGTTATTTTAATCTTACAAATGCTGTTCTTACTCTAATTGGAGCTATATTGCTTCATTTATCTGTAAACGCTTTTAATGAAGTTTTTGATTTTTTAAGAGGTAATGATAGTGTTGAGGGTGTATCGGAGTATAGCGGTGGTGGAGGGTATTTAGTTAGAGGGATAATTTCTCCTTTTGAAATGGGAACATTCGCACTAATACTTTTCTTATTAGGTTGCTCTATTGGGGTGTATATAGGCCTGCAGCACAAAATAATCTTTGTTATTGGTTTTATCGGAGCAATGATGATACTTTTGTATACTCCTATTTTTAAACCTGTAGGTTTGGGAGAAATAGCAATGATTGTAGGGTTTTCAATGATTTCAATAGGTACTTATGTATCAATGTTTAATACCGAAAATTATCTTTTTACAATTAATGATTTTCTTGTTTTCTTATTACCGGGATTATGGAAATCTACTGTCTTGATAATAAATGAATTTCCAGATTATGAAAATGATAAAAAAGCTAACGTAAAAAATTGGATAGTAAGATTCGGTTATAAACGAACATCTTTGATATACTTTTTTATGATGATCATTTTCTATTCAACGGTTATTTATTTATTTATAATAGGTTTTTTGAATGTTTGGGCTTTAGCTTCCCTTATTACCGTTCCTTTATTTTTAAAAATTTTTGTAAACAGTATGAACTATAAGAATTTGGAGAAGCATTTACCTATAATGAGGCAACAGGTTAATTTAGGTTATATTTCGCTTGGTTTTATAAGCTTAAGTTTATTTTTTATGAAAATATTCTAAGTAAAGGGAAGGGGGAGTAAATCGTGGTCGGTGTTATGTTTGTAGGCCTTAATGGTGCAGTAGCTAATACCGTAATCACCGGTGTACTTTCAAAAAACAATAAAAAACATCTAGGTAGTATAATATATACGGATTACTTCCAGAATGTTGATTTCATATCCGAAGATGAAATGATTTTTACAGGATGGGATGTATATTACAGCGATTCTTTACAAATGGCTAATTACCACAAAATAATTCCTTTTGAAATGTACCAAGAATCTCAAGAAAAACTAAAAAAAATAACTCCACTTAAAGGTTATGTTAACTTGTGGGATACTGATGAAGCAATTAGCAGTGATTACTCTATTAAAATGTGGGATTTTTCAAATTTCTATGAAGTTATCAGTCTTATAAGAAAAGACATAGAAGAATTTAGAAAAAATAATAAAATAGAAAAGGTTTTTATTGTTTATTTAGGGTTACCTTTGAAAAATAAAAAAGAGCTAAGTGAAATTAAGGGAATATCTTTCGAAGATTTAAAAAAGATAGATCCTAATTTTTTACCCTCTTCGGTGGCTTATGCGGTAGCAGCTATTCTGGAAAACTGTGGATTTATTGATTTTACTCCTAATTTAACTCTTCAAATAGATTTCATTGAGGATTTAGCTTTAAGATATAAAGTACCACTTGCAGGTATGGATGGAAATACGGGGCAAACACTTATGAAAACCTTAATAGCACCGATGCTTAAGATAAGAAATTTTAAACTTATAGGATGGTATAGTACAAATATTCTTGGAAATAATGATGGTAAGATACTAGCAAGACCCGAACATAGGCACCTAAAAATGGAAGATAAACTTAGCATACTAGAACCTATTCTTGGTTACTCTGATTTTGAACATGTAGTGGATATAAGTTATTATAAACCACGATATGATAACAAGGAAGCATGGGATAATGTAGATTTCGAAGGATTTTTAGGGTTACCTATGAGTTTTAAAATAAACTGGCTAGGAAGAGATTCTATTCTTGCTGCACCACTTGTCCTAGATCTTATTAAACACTTAGATAAATCTTTTGAATACCAAAGCTACGGCATCCAAGAACATTTAGCTATTTACTTTAAACATCCCTTGAAAAGCAAATATTCATCAAATAATGTTAAGATTCATAAAGATAAGCTTGTATTATCTTTTTTTGAAGCTTTTCAGTTATTACTTAGTTTTTATAAAAAAGTATTGGTTAAAGAGTAATTTAACAAAATTTTTACAAAAGTACTGGGAAAATCTAAAAAAGTTTTAAAATTATAAATTAACGTCCAACAAAAAGGAGGTGAAATTATGAAAAATATAGATCCAGTAGGTAAAGGAAATGTGCCAAAATTACATAGTAGTAAAGAAAGTAGAAATAAAGTGGAAATGGAAAGAATAATATTCACAGGAGATAGAAATAAAATAGAAAAATTGTTAAAAGAGTTAAAGGCCGGACTTGTCATAGAAGATTTAGGAAATGGTTTTGTACTAGCAGAGGTAAAGAAAGATTCGTTACCTAATATTTACAAATCTCTGCCAGAAGGAATGAATGCTTTCAAGGATCAAAAAGTAGGTTTAGTAGAACCAGAAGAACTAAAGAATCTTAGAAATCTAGAAAAGATGAAAAATAAGGTGGAAAAGGTTGAATCAAGGGAGACTCAAAATTTACCTGAAAAGAATGTAACATTACAGATAACGGGAACAGATAAAGTGCATGAAATGGGATATAAAGGTCAGGATTTAGTATTGGCTGTGATTGATACAGGAGTAGCAAATCATGATGATTTCGGAGATAGACTTACATACTATTTTGATGCAACCTCTGCAGGTTATACCAAGCCTCATGATGGACACGGCCATGGTACTCATGTAGCAGGAATAGCAGCAGGTGATGGTAGGTTCACAGGTTTAGCACCTGCCTCAGAAATATGGGCAATAAAAGTCCTTAGTGACGGAGGATCCGGTTATACTTCAGATATCATTAGGGGAATAAATAAAGTTGTAGAAAAGGCAAAAGCGGAAGGCAAAAAAGTTGTTGCTAACATGAGTTTAGGAGGTTCTGCTTTTAAACCTTGGGATCAAGATCCATTAGCTTTAGCTGTAGAAAAAGCTATTCAAGAGGGGGTTTATTTTGCAATAGCAGCAGGTAATAGTGGGCCTTATCCTAATACAGTGGGTACTCCAGCGATTGCACCAAATGCGGTTACTGTTGCTGCATATCAGGATAAGAAGACAGAGGGATTAGAAGATGATGATATAGCGAGATTTTCTTCTAGGGGGCCAGTTAATAACGCTCCGGATGAGGCTAGTAAACTAAAACCGGATGTTGCAATGCCCGGTGTACAGATATGGGCGGCTGTTCCAAAAGGGAGTGAATTACATAAGCTAGGAAAACAAGGAAGAATTCCAATGACCGCAGATGAGAAATATGTAGCGATATCTGGTACATCAATGGCTACTCCAGGTGTAGCAGGAGCGATGCTATTAATCCTTAACGCTAATCCTAACCTAACACAACAGCAAGTAAAAGAGTTACTAATGAAACACGCGATAAAGTTAGAAAAAGTTGATCCAACAGATGGTAAACCATATGATCAATTTGATCAGGGAGCAGGATTGGTTAATGTTTACGAAGCAGTAAAAGAAGCATTAAGCATGTTGCCCCAACCTCCTTCTCCAGAGGAACCGGCTCCAGAGGAGCCTGCTCCAGAAGAACCTGCTCCAGAGAAATCTTCTAAAAACTAGATAAAATATAAATTAAAATAGAAAATACAGGGGAGGAAAAATTCCTCCCCTTTTTTATTTTTTAAGTTT
>JBKBIY010000033.1:0-11522 GCA_046294045.1 bacterium
CCAACATTTTTAGTTTTACTGTTTGTGTAGGCATCTTGCTATCACCTCCTCACTAAAAATTATACCCATTTTTTTAAAAATTTATACAAATTTTTAAGAAAATTTTTTGAAAACTACGACTACGTTATGGCCACCAAATCCGAAAGAATTTTTCAAAGCTACATTTATTTCTCTTTTTACTGCTTTATTGGGAGTATAGTTTAAATCACATTCTGGATCTGGAGTTGAATAGTTTATAGTAGGAGGAACTGTTTGATTATATATACTTAAAACTGTTGCAACGGATTCTATTGCTCCAGCAGCACCTAATGTATGCCCTATCATAGATTTTACGGAACTAATATTTACCTTATAAGCTCTTTCTTTTAAAACACTTTTTATTGCAAAAGTTTCGGTTTTGTCGTTATAAGGTGTTGAAGTACCATGAGCATTTATGTAATCTATTTCCTCTGGATCTATTCCTTCTATAGCTTTGTTTATAGCATATATTATACTTTTGGCTTCTGGATCTGGAGCAGTTATATGATAAGCGTCACAAGTATGAAAATAATTAATTACTTCGGCATAGATTTTAGCATTTCTTTTTTGAGCAGAAGATAAACTTTCCAGAATTAAACTTCCTGCTCCTTCTGCAATTACAAAACCGTCTCTATTAAGATCAAAGGGTCTAGAAGCTGTTGAAGGATCATTGTTTTTTGACAGAGCTCCCATATTTTCAAACCCTGCTATCGCAGATTTTACTATTGGAGCTTCTGAACCACATACAAACGCTAAATCTACCATTCCATACTTTACCGCTAAAAAAGCTTCCCCTAAAGCATGTAAGGAACTTGAACACGCACTTACATATGTTAAATTAGGTCCCCTTATATTATATATTATACCTATCCATCCAGCTAAAATGTTAACTATCATTTTGGGTACAAAGTAAGGAGAAATTTTTTTATTACCTTTTGTTAATAGAATTTCTATTTGTTCTTCAAAAGTTTCTATTCCTCCTATTCCTGAACCTACGAAAACCCCTACTCTAAAAGGATCAAAATTTTCTAATTTTAAAGAGCTATCATTTATTGCTTCCGAAATTGTTACTAATCCTAATTGTACGTATCTATCCATTTTTCTTATATGCTTTTTATCTATACATTGGGAAGGATCAAAATTTTTAACAAGTCCTGCTACTTTCACTTCAAAATTGCTTACATCTATTCTATCATTAAATGTTATACCGTTTTTACCGTTTATAAGATTTTCCCAAAACTCTTGCACACTGTTACCTATTGGTGTTAAAACACCTAGTCCTGTAATAACTACCCTATTATTCATATTTTTATTTTTCTTTATTTTTATAAAGTAACCCTGCTGTTTATATTTTCTGATTCAATAAAGAATATTCTAAAAGTAAGTTTTTTAATCTATCTTCTATTTTTTCATAATTCAAAATTGTTTCAAATTTTTTCTTTTCTAACTGTTTACTTTCAACTACATTTGCAGTAAATTTCTCTTTCTTTATATCGATATATTCTACATAAGGTATTTTAGTTGAAACTTCTATTAAAGTTTTAACTGGTATAGGTATAGAGGTAAACATACTTATACCATTGCTAAATATCCTATATGTTTTTCCTTTTTGAGTATGAGGTACTCCTACAGCGTTATATTCTAAATCTAGTTCTACTTCAAAATCAAAATTGTTAATTATTTCCTTTGCTTTTCCAAAGACCTTTTCTTTATGTTTGGAAGGCTTAGATATAACTATAAGTTTTTCCGCACTATTTATTTCTTTTATTTTGGACTCAAAATTATATAATTTTACTGTTTGATCTTTTTGGATTTCTAAATAATATACATCTATTTCTTTTTCAGGTGTTATGGGTACAAAATTGTTTGAGAGATAATATGTTATTAAAGGTGTTTTTATTTCTATTGTTTCTTTTGAGGTATTTTCTACTACTCCGTACATATCTATCCATTTATTTCCTTCTATTGCAACCATTTTTACAGGAAAGTCTTGTAAAAATTGAGGTTCTTTTTTACCAAATAAGCCAAACATATTATTTTCCTCCCTTTATTTTATAGATTATTTTTGTTGTAGATACCTCAGGAACAAATGTTAAAATTTTATACGTTATTTGATATTTTTCTATAACTTTTAATTCAGGTATTATTTTATCTTTATAATCTCCTCCTTTGAAGTAAAAATCTGGCTTTATATATTGAATAAGTGATATTGGAGTGTCTTCCTCAAAAGGAACCACAAAATCCACAAATTCTAAAGCAGATAAAACTATCATTCTATCCTCTAATGTATTTACAGGTTTATTTTCCCCCTTAATTCTTCTTACACTTTCATCACTATTAACTCCAATTATTAATATATCACAATATTGTTTAGTTTCATATAAATACATTACATGCCCTTTATGTAAAATATCAAAACATCCGTTTGTAAAACCGATTATTTTACCTTTCTCTCTATATTTATCTACTATTCTTTTTAATGTTTGCCAATTATATATTATTTTATCTTGAAAATTTTTCATATTATCATCTATGATTTAGCAAGCTTTCAAGAAAATGAGGATTAAATTTTTGAGTTTTTTGTAAGAAACTAATAATATCCTTAGGTTTTACTGCTATTGTACCTGGTTTTGATACACAAATTGATCCCGCTATGTTAGCTAATAAACCGCTTTCAATAGGATCAAAACCAACACAATCAAATATTCCAAAAACTGATATCACATTATCTCCTGCTCCCGTTACATCAAATACCTCAACTTCTATACCATCTATTTTTATAAAATTTTCTTTGTTAATTAAACATAACCCATCCTTTCCCATTGTAACAAGTAAATTGATTAAATTATAATTACTTAAGAAACTAATCATATTTTCTGTTAAGTTTGCTTTGTTATTTAATAACATTTTAGAAATTTCGTTAAATTCTGATTTATTTATCGAAAGCAAATTTACTAAAGATTGATTGTTTAGTTTTTTTTCTATATCAAAAAAGGTGAGAAAGGAATTAAAATTAGCTGGTTTTACGGAAATGTAATATCTGGATTTAAATGTGCTTTTTACTAATTCTACATTTTCTTCGGTAAATAAACCTTTGTTATAATCTATTAAAAAGACTGCGTCAAAATTTATTCCAAGCTCTTTATTTAAAATTTTTTCTTTAAAAATTTTGGAAGGTATTTTTAGATTATCATTTTCTCTGTCAACGCGTGCTATTTGTTGATTATTTTGAGCTATTAACCTTGTTTTTACTATTGTCTTATCGTAATTAAATAGGAAATCCTTAATGTTATATTTCTTAAGTAATTTTTTAATTCTAAAGGAAAATTGATCTTTACCTATAGCTCCTAATAGATAAGTATTTTCGCTATAGTGAGAAATTATTTTGGCGACATTTGCAGCTCCTCCTAGATCATTCCATTCCTTTTCTACTTTTAGTATGGGTACTGGAGCTTCTGGGGAAATTCTGTCAACAGTTCCCTTTAACCACCTGTCTAAAATAACATCTCCTATTACTAAAATATTAAGTTTTTTTATCTTTTCTAAATTATTATTTATTCTTTTTAAAAGACTTTCGGCACTTAATTTCATTTAATTAATTTCATTTAATTGATTTCATTTAATTAAGAGGTTTTTACGGATTGATCTTGAGATAAAGTTTTATAAATTCTTGCGGGATTTCCAAATACTACGGTATTTTCTGGTACATCTTTAGTTACCACACTACCCGCTCCTATGTATGAATTTTTTCCTATTAATTTAGGAGAAATAACAACTGAGTTAGAACCTATAAAACAGTTTTCCTTTATAACAGTAGTATGCTTATTTTTTCCGTCATAATTTGCAAAAACTACTCCTGCACCAATGTTAACGTTTTTTTCTATAATTAAGTCTCCTAAATAAGCAAGATGTGAAGCCTTTAAATTTTCTTCATTTTTAACATTTTTACACTCTACAAAAGCTCCTATTTTAGCTCTTTCCAAAATGTTATTTTCTCTTAAATTACTAAAAGGACCTATTTGATTTTCTTGTGTTAAACGATTTTTCTTCACTATACTATATGATATTGTATTTCCTTGATCAATACGGGAATCTATTATGTAGCAATTAGGACCAATTCTGTTATCATTATTTATGTTAGAATTTATTATAAAGGTATTTTCTAGAATTACGTTGTTTATTCCTAGTTTTGAAAGGGGACATACAAAAATATTTTCTCCTAAAAAAATATTACCTTTGATAAGTTTTGTTTTCTTTTTTATAATTGTATACAATTTTTGAAAATCAGTAAAATTCTTTATTTTAAAGGTGTACTCTAGTGATTTTCCTAAAGTTTTTACCCCAGTTTTTCTATAAGATAAATTTGTAAAGATTGTAGATTCCTTTAAATTTTGAATTTTTTTCTTTATTTCTTCAATTTTGTAGTAAATTAACGGTGAATTTAGATCAATAATTAGAGCTTTATTTTTTAAAAAGCGTTGAAATATTTTTAAAATATCTTTTTCATTTTCAAATTCTTCAAAATCCGCATCTATCTTAATATTGCTATCTTTTATTAATTTCTCTATATAAACTTTGTTTTCATTCTTAACTAAAAATTTAACACTATGATTTTTATAAAAATCAAAAGAGTTTCTTATTTCTTCAATAAGTTTTATAACAGGTAAACAAAGAGGGTAGTAAAAAAATTTGTCACTATATTTCCACAATTCTTCATTTGCTAGCACTATTATCATAGCCCAATTAGCAACTTTTTTATAAGTTAGCAGTTTTTTTTAATAGTTCAAATCTTATAGTAAAGAATCTAAGAAATGGAGGTTCATATACTATACTTAATCCATTTATTTTTTCTCTTTTATTGTAAACTTCTTCTATTACATGGCTTGTATAAATCATGTGTTCATTGGAATATACTCTTCTGGGTACAGTTATTCTTACTAACTCAAGTTCGGGGTATTTATGTTTTCCTGTTTTGGGATCTCTTCCTGCTGAGACTATTCCTCTTTCCATTGTTCTTACTGATCCATAAAGATATATTTGTGCTGCTAGGGTTTGTGCTGGAAACTCATCTTGTTTTATATGAGGTAGAAATTCTTTTGCATCTAAGTATACCGCATGTCCTCCTATGGGTTTTACTATAGGAATTGATTTTTCTTCTAGTAATTTTCCTAGAAACTTAACCTGATCTATTCTGCTTTTTAGATAGTAGTAATCTGTCATTTCTTTTATACCTTGAGCTAGCATTGCTATGTCTCTGGTTGCTAATCCACCGTTATGCTCATATCCTTCGAATATTTCAAGAAGATTTTTCATTTTTTTGTATAATTCAAAATCTCTTACCAATATTAATCCACTAATATTTGTTAAAGGATCTTTCTTAGCTGAGATGGTCGCAGCATCTGCTAAACTCATTATTTCTCTTATTATTTCTTTTATAGTTTTATTTTCATATCCTTGTTCTCTTTCTTTTATAAAGAAAGCGTTTTCTGCTATTCTTGTAGCATCAAGGACTAAGGGTATACCGTAGTAATCACAAATTTTTCTTATTTGTTTTAAATTTTCAAGGGACACTGGTTGTCCACCAGCCATATTTACATTGTTTTCCACACATACGTAAGCTATATTTTGAGGATTATTTTTTTCTATGAAATCTACAAGTTTATCCACATCTATGTTACCTTTGAATGGATGGTATATTTGTGGTTTATAAGCTTCCTCTATGATTAAGTCAACAAAAATTCCTTGAGCGTATTCTTGATGAAATCTCGTAGTAGTGAAATACATGTTGTTTATCACATATTGTCCAGGTTTAATTAAGGTTTGTGAGAGAATATGTTCTGCTGCTCTTCCTTGATGAGTAGGTAAAAAATATTCAAATCCAAAAACCTCTTTTACGGATTCTTCGAGAAGTTTGTAAGCTCTTTTATGGTCGTATAAAATTGCTTTACTCCATTGTTCATCGCTTATGCTACTTGTACCACTATCTGTTAAAAAATCAATATAAACATCTTCAGATTTTACGAGAAAAGTATTGTAGCCTGCTTCTTCAAGAATTTGTTTTCTCTTTTCAAAAGGATGTAAAGTTATTATTTCACAACATTTCAAATTGTAAGCTGTGTATAATCTTGGGTCAATGTAATCAAAAATGTAGTTAGTTTCTCTTTCTTTTAAAGATTTTTCAAAAGCATGTATAAATAATTCTAAGTTTTGTTTTTGATATTTTCTTGAGGGTAAGTAAAATATCAATGCATTATTTGTTTTGTAAGCTCTTACTTGCCCTGTTAAAAATAATAGATTATTAAGATCGGGTTTGTCGTGTTCTAAGTAAAAATGGTGCGCTGAATAGTAAGGAGATAACTTAAAGTTATCTTTATTTTTTATTGCCATTTGTAGACTATCATAAAGGAATTTTATGTGATTTATTTTATGCTTCCAGAAATCTGGGTTTTGTGCTTCTATTAGTCCTTGGTTTATTACTTCCATATCTCTTCCTGCTAATCCACCATAGGTATGTAATCCTTCAAAAGCCACTACCCATTCAACTAGGTATTCATAATATTTTTCATTATCAGTTATTATTAAAGCGCCGTTATTTGACATTAAATCAAAATTGCAGTCTATAACAATTATGTCTACCAAATCGCTTAAAAGTTTTATTTTTGATATATCCATTGAGTTAGTTTTTAAAGTTATAAACGAGAATATATTTGAAAAATCTGCTATTACTACTTTAGATTCTTCTCTTATTTTCTCCAGTTTTTGTATTATTTGATTTAAAGAATATTGAAAAGATTCTAGTGAATTAAGAAAGAATATTGAGGTTTTAGGGGAATTAACTTTTAACTTTTTTATATCCAAATTATAGTATTGTGACAGTTTGTAAAAATCTTGGTTTTCTAAAGGATTAAAATGTAAGACTTCTAGGTTATTTGGTAATTTTTCAAGAATTTTAATAATTAAGTTCCAAGCTCCTTTTATATTATGTGAAGGTAATAGATATTTTTTCCCGAAAGTTTTTTGGGTGTTTTGATTTAGATTTATGAAATTCTTGCTTCCTGCGTAAGCTTCATCTCCAAGGAATAGTGAGGCATACTGTTTTTCACTAAGAACATTTAAATCCATTCTTGATAAATCTGTCCATAAATATTCTTCTTCTATTTGGTTTGCATCATTTCCCCTTTTTTTTAATAAATTCCTTCTTTCTACGATATCTAAAAACTTCGGAAAATAAACTATTTTAGCTTTGTAAGGTTGCATTATTTCCTCCTAAATTTTTTAAATTTTTCTAAAGATAATATTAAAAAAACCTTTGTTCAATCCTTTTTTAGTTTATAGGGAGTAAGTTCATAAATGTGTAAATATATTATTTGTGAAGGTAGTATTTTTTCTAATATTGTTTTGTATTTTGGTACTTATGGATCAATTTTCAAAAAAGGTGGTTCTTGAGGGGTATAGATTAAAAAAAGGTATATTTGAGATAACCCTTGTTTATAATGAAGGTAGTGCTTTTGGTATGAAAATTTTTAAAAATCATGAATACATTATCATTAACCCTCTTATTTTAGTAATTTTTGCTTTATTTGTTTTTTATAAAATAAGTAAAATAGAGGACTTAAACTTTAAAAACTATTATTTACTTTCTTTTATGTTTGTTGTTGCTGGTGGAGTTGGAAATCTCATTGATAGAATTTTACATGGAAAAGTTGTGGATTTTATATCAATTTATATTTTCCCTGTTTTTAATCTTGCAGACATTTTCATAACCATAGGGATATTGATAATGTCTTTTTTACTTTTAAATGAGCACAGGAAAGTAAGTTCATAGTTCTCAAGTTTATGTTCAAAGTTAGATCTGATTTTACTGTAACTAATGCTCAGCAAAAGGCGGTGGATCAAATTGTTGAAAGCTTTTACAAGAATAAATATACCACTTTGCTTGGGGTAACTGGGTCTGGAAAGACTTTTGTTATGGCTAAAGTTATTGAAAGACTTCAAAAACCTGCTCTTATAATTTCTCATAACAAAGTGCTTGCTGCTCAATTATTCGGAGAATTTAAAAATTTCTTCCCCAATAATCAAGTGGAATATTTTATAAGTTATTACGATTTCTATAGGCCTGAAGCTTATATTCCTCAACAAGATCTATACATAGAAAAAGAAGCGGTTATAAATATGACGATTGATAAGCTAAGGCATCGCGCTACACAAGCAGCTATGTCAAATCCTTACTCAATAATAGTATCCAGCGTTTCTTGTATATATAACCTCGGACCTCCTGATCTATATCAGCAATCTTTTATAAACCTTTATACTGGTCAAAAATTGGATATTGATGAAATTACACAAAAACTTGTAACTATATACTACCAAAATAACGAATACGAACTAAATCCTGGAGATTTTAGAATAAGAGGAAATATTTTGTATATTTTTCCCGCTGGTGAAGACAATATCCTTAGAATAGATTTCGATGGAAATTATATAGAAAACCTTTTCTTAGTAGAACCGGTAAGTTTCAAAAAAATAACAAAACTCGATGTGTATACTATCTACCCAGCAAAATTATTTGTTACAACTTTTTCCGCAATACAACAAGTTATAAAGCAAATTCAATTTGATCTAGATCAGAGATATAAAGAACTATTGAATCAAAACAAAGTAGTTGAAGCTGAAAGGTTAAAAACCAGAGTAACTTATGATATTTCAATGTTATCCAAGTTTGGTACTTGCCCTTCGATAGAGCATTACTCCAGATATTTATCAGGTAGGCCTCCAAATAGCCCTCCCTATACTCTTCTTGATTACTTTTCAAATGAATTTGTGGTATTTATAGATGAAAGTCATGTAACTATACCTCAACTTAAAGCGATGTACAAATCCGATAGAAAAAGAAAGGAAATATTAGTGGAATACGGTTTTAGGTTACCTTCATGTTTGGATAATAGACCACTAAAATTTGAAGAATTTTTACAAAAGGTAAATAAAGTAATTTTTGTTTCTGCTACTCCTGGAGAGTTTGAAATTCAAAATTCGCAAATAGTTGAGTTACTTGTTAGACCAAGCGGAATTGTCGATCCAGAAATTATCATACAACCCAATAAAGATATTGTTAAAAAAATTATAGATGTATCAACGAATAAATCAAATGAGGAAAGAATTATAATTAACGTACTTACTCAAAGGAATGCTGAGGATCTTTGTCAGTACTTATTATTAAATTCCGTACCTGCTGCTTATTTGCATTCCAAAGTTAAGCCTTTAGAAAGAGTTAAAATTCTTCTTGACTTTAGAAAGGGAATTTATCAAGTTTTAGTAGGGGTAAATCTTCTTAGGGAAGGGCTTGATCTTCCCGAAGTTTCTAAAGTGATAATACTTGATGGCGATAAACAAGGATTTTTAAGAAGCAAGACCAGTATAATTCAGTTAGCTGGTAGAGCTGCAAGAAATAAAGCTTCTCAAGTAATAATTTTTGCAGATTATACTACTAAAGCAATAAACGAAGCTATTAATGAAGTAGAAAGAAGGAGAAAATTTCAGATTCAATATAATATTGAAAACGGAATCATTCCAACTAGTATACCTCCAAAACCTAAAGACATTCTTAAAACATTTTTCCAATTAGTAGGTAAAAATTTCCAAAATCAATCTCTTACTTTATACGATCTTATTTTCTTGGATGATGAGGAATTCATAAAATATATCGAAAATTTAAATAGAAAAGAAATACTTGATATGGAAAGGTTTTTTAATAAGCAAATGAAGGAGTTTGCAAAGAATATGGAATTTGAACAAGCAATAGTTGTAAGAGAAAAACTAAAGATAATAAAAGATTTTTTAAAATGAGTAGGCTAATAACTTGTTAACTATCTATTTTAATCCTTGCTTTTTATGAAATTTTTTTCGCTTTTTACTAGACCAATAGGTAAAATTTTATTTATTTTGTCACTTTTTTTATTTTCAAGATTATCTAAAACGGCATGAGTAAATGATAAGAATATATTTTAGGCATTTATTTTTTTACCTTTGTTGTGTTTTATCCCTGAAGAAGTTTTAGTATACTGATTGCCTATCCTAATAATTTTTTAATATCTTCTTTTGAAAGTTTTTGAATGTAGAGATTTACATAAAAATAGTCTGGCTCGTTCTTTGTCGCTCTTGTCCTTATCTGAAATCCAGGGTTACTGGAATTATCCTTATCAAAAATGATTAAACCTATTCCAAATCTCATACAAAGGGACTCAAGCCTTGGTATATCACTCTCGGCTTGTTTTGGTGCAACTAAATATACCTTGTGGCTAAAAATTTTATAAGCACAGGCCTGACCAAAACCAGTAATTAATTGAGATTTGTCAGTTTTTATTTCTGCACTTACAATTTCTAAGGGTGGTTTAATTGGATCTAACTCAGAAAATTTATATACACCTAAAACATCTGGGGTTCCCCATTTATCTTGAAATTTATTTCCACCTAATGGGATTGCTTTGGTACATTCCTCTAATTCGTTAACGAGATAATTTGCAAATTTTTCATAAAAGTCTTCTTCTTTTATTTTTATTTCCTCTTTAGGTTGCAAATTGTTTCTTTGATATTCAGAGAGTATGTATATCCCTCTTTCTGGTATAGTTACTTCTTTTTCTTTTCCGTTAATTATTCGTTGTCTAAAATCCCAAAGTGAACCGTGAAGGGTATTTGTAGGAACATTAGGTAGCTTATTTTTCAAAAAATCTATAATTTCAGAGTAACGCGCTCCTTCTGGCTTTTCTTTTAGATATTCTTTTGTAAAACTAAAAACTTTCTGTCTTACTGATTCTCTATTCATTTTGAAAAAATCTTTTTAGTAAGTTCTGAGATTTTGTAAGTAGTTTCATAGGTTTTTATTGTATATTTTTCATGGTATACCTCTTCTAAATATAATTTTGAAATAAAATTTTTGGTTCTTTTTTTGCAAGCTTTACGTATTCTTTGTTTATTTCATATCCTATTTTAGTAGCTTGTTCTGCAAAAAAATTCAAACACTTTTAGTAAATTCAAGAAATTCTTTTCTAATCAAGCATATCTTCAATAATGAAAGTATTAAATTGGAACGGGTAAGGAAAGCGTCTTTTTATTTTCTCCACATTTATTTTCTCCACATTTATTTTCTCCAAAAGCTTTGTATCTTCAAATATTTTTATTAAACGATTGGACATTTTAATTCTCCATTTTTTCATTAAATATATTTTCTCATATTCATTAATACTTATGAATCAGTTTGTCCCTTATATCGGCCATTTCTCTCCATGGTATTTTAGGGTAATTTTTCTTATATGAATTCCTTATAAATATAATCCCTTACTTCTCTTTTCATATAAAAATCACCTCTTTTAGTATATGCTTACCTATTCTGGGTTTTAAAGCTATCCTTTCTACCGAATCAACTTTTACTCAAAGAAGGTCACTTAAGTAATTCTCCATATTTATAAACTCCAAAAGTCCTACTTTAGCATCTTCTTCAAATTCTACAA
>JBKBIY010000034.1:0-10856 GCA_046294045.1 bacterium
AATTAATTATTGAATTAATTCTTAAAAAATTTATCGAATATTTTTAAAATCTTTTGGTTGTAGGTTTCTTCTTGGTTGTTAAAAATATTTATTATTTTTTGCCAGTGTTGTGAGGAATTGGGAAAATTTTGATTTAGGTTTAAATATTTTGCTAAGCTTGGAAAAAGTCTACTAACAAAAACGTCTTCCTTAAAAATTTCATCAATTAAACTATTTCTAATTTTGCTATCCACTCTTATGTTAAATCTCCATGATAAGGGGTTATCATCAAGAGTTTCTATTCCTTGCTTATTTTTTAATTTAAAAAATTCTCTGAAAAGAAGGTTAGTTTTTAGTTTTTTATTAAGAATCTCAAAGTATGAAGATTTTATATTTTTTCGTAAAATTAAAGAAAAATCTTCTTTGATGTAAATTTTTTCAAGAATTTTAAGTATATATTTTTGATCGTTAATATGAAGTTCTGAATTATAGCAAGTAAAGGATTGGTTTTTACTTTTGACTTTTTCAAGGTTCAAGTAGGTTTTGAATTTTTTATCCACTTTGTTCACAAGGAAAGAAATAAGATTTTTGTCAACAGTTAAAGGGAAATTGTAGGTGATATTTTGTTTTGTAAAGAGTGCTGAACCAAAACCTAATTCTAAAGGTTTGGCATAAGAAAAACTAAATACAAAGCTTTCATATGATGAACAATTTTCGTTTATGTACTGTAAAACTTCGTATACAGGAAATACTAGTGCACAATCCCATATGATAAAAACACTATCCTTTACACTTGATTTTAACTTCGATTTTAATTTTAAAGTTTCTAATATTTTTGATTTATACTCTTTTAATTTAACCGTATTCCAATTACCGTATGGAATGACACACAAAAAAATTAATAATTCTGATTCATTATATATTTTGTTTTCGAGAAATTCTTTTTCAAAAATTTTGTTTACGCTATCTAAATCTGGGTAGAGAGTATAGTAATCTATATCATAAAACTTAAGTTCACCTTTGGTATACATAAGGCTTAATGGGACGGTATAGCATATGTTAACGGGTAGGTAGATTTCGATTTTTTTGAAGTGATTTTCAAAATGTTTTACTATTTTAGAGATACAGTTAGAAGCTCTTGGGCAAATGTAAAGGTTCATCCCGATTTTTGATATTTTTGTTTTTGTTTTCTTTTCCTTTAGAAATTATCAATAAAAAGGGAGGATTTTTGATTTTAAGAATAATTAAAAAATATGTGTGGAATATGTGGAATAGTTTCGTTAAATAAAATAAAATCCGAATTTATTGTTAAAATGAATGACACTTTAAAACACCGGGGACCAGATGATGAAGGGTATCTACTATATGACTTAGAGAATGCCTATTTTCTTACAGGTAGTGAAAGCCAAATTCAGGGGGAAAAAATATTTGATAAGCAAGGTAACATTTTTCTTGGCCACAGAAGGTTGTCTATAATTGATCTATCTCCGTTAGGTGCTCAACCTATGTCAGACATAAACAACAAAATATGGATAATCTTTAACGGAGAAATTTATAACTACCTAGAATTAAGAAATTTACTTGAAAAGAAAGGGTATAAATTCAGGACTAATACCGATACCGAAGTGATAATCAATTCTTATCTTGAGTGGGGTTATGATTGTGTACAAAATTTTGATGGTATGTGGGCTTTTGTAATACTTGATACTACCAAAAATATTCTTTTTGGTTCACGTGACAGATTCGGTGTTAAACCATTTTACTTCTACTATACTCCTAATACTTTTTTATTCGCCTCTGAAATAAAAGCCATAGTTAAAAGTGATCTATATCCTAAACAAATAAATTTACAACATGTAAAAGATTATTTGGTGTTTGGCTATGAAGAGCAATATCCTCTTTCGTTTTTCAAAAATATCTATCCCCTAAAACCTTCCTATAACTTCATTTTTAACCTTAAAAACTTTGAATTAAAATTTTTTAGATACTATGAGTTGGAATTTAACAATAGATACGAAAAATTTGATCAAGAAAAGTTTTTAAAATCTTGCCAAAAGGTAAAAGAATTGATATTCGAGGCTGTTAATCTTAGATTAAGAAGCGATGTTAGTATCGGATCTTGCCTAAGTGGAGGACTTGATAGTACTACTATTGTTTGTACTATAAATGAAATTATAAAGAAAAATTTTATTGAAAACATAGGTGAAAAACAAAAAGTGTTTACTGCTGTATTTAAGGGTGAAGATATAGATGAAAGCAAATGGGCTCAAATAGTAGTTAATAAAACTAAAACACAATGGTTTACAACTAACCCAACTTTCCAAGAATTATGGCAAGATATCGAAGATATAGTGTACTACCAAGATATACCGTTTGGATCTACGAGTATTTATGCTCAGTATAGAGTTATGAAATTAGCAAGAGAAAATAATGTAAAAGTGCTACTAGATGGGCAAGGTGGAGATGAAGTATTCACAGGATATGTACTATATTACCCAGTATTTACACATGAAATAGTAAGAAATTTTGATATTTCGGCTATAATTAACCAAATAATTCATTATAAAAATTTCCCATTCCCTTTCAATGAATTTCTGAAAATGTTGAAAAAGGCTTTTAAGTTTAAGTATATTTTTAAGAATTTTAGAAGTAAAAGCGACAAAGCGGAAAAAGAATTTTTTAGGGATTTTACCCCAGAACAGTTTATATTTAAAGAAGATATCTTAGAAAAATCTATAGAAAAAATAAAGAATTTCCTACAAAATCCTGACTACTTCCTAAATGAATTCCTTTACAAACAATTAAAATACGGTCTTATTAATCTACTAAGATATGAAGATAGAAATTCAATGAGGTTTTCAATAGAATCCAGGGTACCTTTTTCTGATTCCCTAAAACTTATTGAATATGTTTACACCTTACCTTCTACCTACAAAATACATAACGGATTAAGTAAATATATTCTAAGGGAAAGTATGAAGGATATATTACCACCTGAAATATACAAAAGAACAGATAAAATAGGATTTCAAACTCCAGAAAAAAAATGGTTTCAACAAAATAAAAAAAATATCCTTGAAATGCTAGATTACGCTTTTCTTGAGGATTTTATAAACAAAGAAAAACTTGAAAAACAATTTGATAAATTATCAACAATCTTAATATGGAGATTTATTAATGTTTCGGTTTGGAAAAAGATATTTTTATAATGGGAATTTTTTGATGGGATTTTTTAGATGAAATTTTTAGATGAAATTTTTAGATGAAATTTTTTTAGATGGGATTTTTTGATTATGGAAAGAAAATAAAAGTAGGAGGTGAAAAAATGGAAGCAGGTCAATTGATACAAACGATAGTGGAAAAGGTAAAAGAAATAATAACAGCGGAGGTAAAACAAGAATTAAGGGATTTTAAAAATACAGTGTCAGGACAACTAGAAGGATTTAAATTGGCGATAGAAGGTGTAAAATTAGCAATAGAAAATGTAACAGAGAGACAAAATAGTTTGGAAAGCGAAGTAAGAAATATAAATCAAAAAATAGAAACAATGTTTATGCAATTAAATAACAGAATAGATGAAATAAACAAAAGTTTAAATCAAAGGATAGACGAAACAAACAAGAGGATGGAAACGATGTCTATGCAGTTAAACATTAGAATAGATGGTTTAACAAAGGAAATAATAAAACTTTCAGAAAGAATGAGTAAGGTTGAAAGAGATATAAAAGTAGCTCTGGAAAACAAAAAAGTAATAGAAGATGTGGTAACAAGATTAGGGAGAATAGAAAACATAGTTTATAAGGCAAGTTAAGAATAGATAGAAAAATTACCTTATAACTAGTTATCTAGCTCTATATTTATTGGATTTATTTTTATTAAGGCTTCTTTTTTTACGACGAAGGTTTGGGTATCTATTGCTAAAGGCGAAATCAAAAATTCTTTCCATAATTCTTCCTGAAGTTCCATAAGATAATCTTTTTGATTAACTGAAAAACCACTCATAACTTTGTTAACTAAATCTTCTATTTTTTTATTGGATACGGTATAAACGTTATACTTACCATCTTTAGAGTAAACGTCGTAATAATTCATATAGGGAAGAAAAGTGATGCTTGTTATTATGACATCAAATTCGTAAGGGTTGATTGCTTGTTTTAAGGGTAGTTCAGGGGTTTCAACAAGCGTACCAAATATTTCCTTTTTTGGAGTTTTCTCTTCAATATTTATCAATAAGACGTCGTTGGTTATTTCTTTTTTTATTATTTCCTGTAATAAATTTGTAAATAATTTACTTTTGTTGTCTCTATAAGTTAATAGGATTTTTAATTTTTTAAGTGATAAAGTGTTTGAAAATTTTTGTTTGTCTAAAGTAAAATTTTTACTAGCGAAATGATAAGGCAAAATGTAAGTATTATTAAGAATGTAAGTATCTATTTCGTATTTTGAAAGTTCTTTTCTTATCTTATGAAAGAAAAATAATCTTAGTTCTTTGTTAAGGGAGGGGTTAAAGAAAATAAGGTACATTTCTTTATGAGGAAGGGTTATTATTTCGTAGTCATCTGGTAGGCTATTTTCAAAATAATTTTTTAAGTTCGAAGGTATTTTAACTATGTCGCTTTTTTTTAGTTCCATTTTTAGTTTGTCTACATTGGTATATGTTTTAAAAAGTATTTGTTGATTTGTTTTTTTATTTTGTATTAGAAAATGATTTATTTGGGATTGCTTAATTGTGTAATCGGAATAAGAAGGAAAAATTGAAAAGTTTTTAGCATCTTTATAAGTGAAATTTAAAACTTGTTCTTTATAAATATCAGGATTATCAAATATTACTGGGCAAGGAAAATAGGGAAGAGAATAGGTAGTTTTGTAATATATATTAACTCCATTTTTTGTAGCTTCTATTTTATCTATGCTTTCAACCAAATTTCTAAATACCCATCTATCTGAAATATTTTCCATATTCAAAATCTGAACAGTTGGAATTATGTCTAGAGGTTTTATTGTTTTTACTAAAAAATTATCGTTGGTTAATACAATTACAGTTTGTTTATTTGTTACATACATAGTTTTGTTATCTAGACTGGGTAATTGATTTAGTATTTTGGAATAAGGATAACAATTTCCTTGGTAATCTATTAAAGGGGGAATTATTAATTTTAAAGCTTGACTAACTAAAAAAGAAGGCTTATCAATATAGTTAAGGTAGTTATCTTTTAAATCTTCTCTTAATTCGGAAATAACCATTATATTTTTCTTCTTTAATAAATTTGGTATTAACAGAATTAGTGTTAAAAAAGAAAGAATAAGGAGAAAGAAGATAAGGAATTTATTTTTCATCTTCTAGTTTTTCTAGAATTTTCAAAGGAGAAATGAGGAAATAAGGGTAATCTCTTGAGTTTAAAGATTTGTATTCTTTATATAATCTTTCGATTTGTAACTCCGATAATTCCATTGATTTTTGTAAATCTTCAAGAAATGGTTTTATGGGGATTAATAATTGATTATTTATTTCAATAAGTTTTTGGGTTAATTCTTTTTTTAAATGTCGATATTCCTTATTGTTTATTTGTTCTATGAGGGTTAATTTTTGTTTTAAAAGGTTTTTATCTAACAAAATTTCTATTTTTTTAACATTTTCACTTAGATAATTTGTGTCGATGTATTTTTCATATTTTTGTAAATGAGAGAGTATTTTTGATAGTTTTTCGGGATTCTTAAAAATAGAGGATTTGAAGGAATTTAATAAACTTTTTAGATTGGTTATTTCGTTTAATTCGTTTTCTAATGTTTGATTGTCTTCAAGGCTTAAGGATAGGCTTACGGATATTGTTGAAGGAGGAAGAAAATTGAATAAATTAATAGCTATGTAATCACATACGAAATTGTAGTAGGAGCTTCCTATTCCAAGAATATCTTTATGATTTTTATAAATAAAATATCTTCGGTATAGTGACCAATTAACTGCTTTTGGTCTTATTTCATAATTACTTATATTTTCTATGGTTTCTTTTGTGTTTTCAATAACAATTTTACCGTTAAGATAAAGCAGGTTGTTTCGTTTTTTGTCTTTAATTATCCAGAATCCTGTTTCTCCTGGATTAAGTTTTTTAACAGGATAAAAACCTAAGGATTTTCTAAAAATATCAACAGCTTCGTTATACAAATAATAGTAATCATCGTAATTGTCAATTATTAAATAAAAGTAATCTTTAAATGGCAATTCTAGATTTTTATCTTGACATATTTCAGAAAGTGTTTTGATTTGGAAATTTGTGTTTATACCCCATTTTTCAAGATATTTAACTAATATTTGGTTCCAAAAATAAGCAAATTTATCAATTTTTTCGTTTTTTAACGTATCAAGAAAAATTTCAACATTCTCCTTGGTTTTTTGAATACCGTTTTTATTGATTTTAATAAAATCTTTATAATAATCCCAGGAATGATTGATAAATTTTATAAGATTTTCGATTTCTTCTTTTGTAAGCTTTTCAAAGGGTTTTTCAAAATTTAACTCTTTTGATAAAAATTTAAATTCCGCCTTATCACTGTCATTATAGATAATAATTTTATTTAGATTGCTAAACAAAAATTTAGCTAAAACTCCAGGAGTATAAATCAAAGGTTGATGAGAAGTTATTTCTAATTGATTATCTTCATTTTCATATATACTTACTTTTAGGTAACTTTCAAATTCCGGTATTTTTACATTTTTTAGTTTATCCAGTATCTCTTTTATAACAGTACTTTTCTCTTCTTTAGAAACATTTTGCTTACCTAGTTTTTGCATAGTTTAAATAAAATTTTTTAACTAAAGTTTTTTAGCTTTTTTGGATTTTTAATAAGTAGTTTATTATTTGATGTAAATTCGAGAAAATTTTCTTAAAGTTAAAATTAATAAATTTTTCTTTAATTTCAAGTAAATGGTAGGTGGTTTTTGAAAGGTCGGTTTTAACTGAGTTATAAAAATCTATTCTAAAATCTAAATTAACAAAACTAAAAGGGTGATATATTCCATTTTTATACCCTAGGAAAAGAAGGTTTTCTGTTTGAGGAATGAATTCACAGTATTCAAAAGATACTATTTCCTCTTCTTCCTTCCATAAAATATCAGTATTAGTTAAATAAAGTTTTTGATAGTACTCAATTATTTCATCTAGACTAGTATTTCCTAATAGGTAGATCCACATTGTTTCGTTATAGTTAACCACTGCTGCAGAAAAATCTTGACTAATTATGTTGTCTACAAAAACCTCTTTTATATTACTTTTAAGTTTAACTTTTTTTAAAGGAATTAAAAAGTTAGGATTTTTCGAAGGAAATCTTTCAAATGAAACGATAATTTGATCTTTACTTTTGGATACTAATTCTTCTAATTTTGGAAATTCTTCTAAGTAAGAAATAGTATATTTTTCATTTGATGAAAACGATTTTTTTAAAATTTCTTCTTCAATTATGTAAAATTTTTCATCTGTTTTTGATATAGTTATTTTATCTTTCCAAAAAACAAAATTTATCTTAGTTCGGATAAGCTTATTAAGATCTATATTTTGAAAATTCAAGATTTTCTCTTCGGATATGGTATAGATGTTGTTTGAAGTTTTTGGGCTAATAAAAAACTTTTCTGAGATAAATGCTCCTTCTACGGTTGTGGTGTAAACTAATTTTTCAAGGGTTTTATTCATTTTTTCCTCCTGTTAGGTTATTTAAGTTATTTCAACGTAAGGGAGTAAACCGTGTAATCCTCCTTCTCTACCGAATCCACTTTCTTTGTAACCTCCGAAAGGTGAGGCGGGATCAAATTGATTATAGGTATTAGCCCATATTACACCAGCTTTTATATGTTTTGTAATTTCCATTAATCTTCCGGGATTATTAGTCCAAACACCAGCTGCTAAACCATAAAAAGTATTATTAGCTATTTTTATAGCTTCATAAGGATCCCTAAATGTTATTATAGATAATACAGGACCAAATATTTCTTCTTTTGCTATTTTACAGGATTGAGTAACATTTGTAAAAAAGCAGGGAGCAAACCAGTATCCTTTATTAGGTAGCTTTACTTCTTTCATATATAGATTACATCCTTCTTTTTGTCCGATTTCTACATAGTATTTAATTTTTTCCAATTGATTCAAGGAGTTTATTGCCCCCATATCGGTGTTTTTATCCAGAGGATCCCCTATTCTAATTGTTTTTATTCTATCTTTTAGTTTTTTAATGAATTCTTCTGCTATGGATTCTTGTATAAGTAATCTTGAGCCTGCGCAACAAACATGCCCTTGATTAAAGTATATTCCTTTTACTACTGCTTCCACTGCTTGATCAATAGGAGAATCTTCAAGAATTATTAAAGGTCCTTTACCTCCTAATTCCAATGTTACTTTTTTATTTTTAGCGGATTTCAATATTACTTTTCCTACTTCGGTTGATCCTGTAAAAGCTATTTTTTTTATATCTGGATGTTTAACGATTAAGGAGCCTGTGAATCCGTCTCCTGTAAGTATGTTAACTACTCCTTCTGGTAGATCAGCTTCTTGGATTATTTCTGCAAGAATTAAGGAGGATAGGGGAGTGGTTTCTGCTGGTTTAAGTACTACTGTATTACCTGCTGCTAGAGCTGGTGCTATTTTCCAAGCTGCCATCAAAAGAGGAAAATTCCAGGGTATTATTTGTCCAACCACTCCTATGGACGAGATTTTTCTTGTGGGGAAGATATAATCAAGTTTATCTGCCCAACCTGCGTAATAAAAAAAATGTTGAGCTGATTGAGGAATATCAAAATCTCGAGTTTCTTTTATAGGTTTGCCATTATCCATTGTTTCTATGATTGCTAATTCTCGGGATCTTTCTTGAATAATCCTTGCTATTTTGTAGATATATTTTGCTCTTTCTTTAGGTTTTAATTTAGACCAGTATTTTTCATAGGCTGTTTTTGCGGCTTCAACAGCTTGATTAACATCTTCTTCACCTGCATAAGCTACATAAGCAATTGTCTCTTCAGTTGCTGGATTAATTGTAGGAAAATATTTTCCAGACTTGGGTTTAACAAATTTACCACCTATAAATAAATCATAATTTTCTTTTAGCTTTACAAAAGAATTATCTTCAGGGGCTTTTGAATAATCCCATACTCCAAAAAACTTCAATTCCGGAATATTTTTTTCTTTTGTAGATATCCAACCTTTCTCAAATACTTCTATAGCATCATCAATATTTTTTTTATGAGCTATTTCTGGTAAAATATCTATTTTTTCTTGGCTGTTTTCTGTAGTTTTTTTCTTATTCATAAAACCACCTCATTATCTTCTAAATATTTATTATTTTGAAGGATACATATCCATATTTTGGAACCATTGATTTAATTTTTCTTTTCTTTCGGAATCGTTTTTGGGTAAAGTTAGTGGTCTTCCTCTTCCGTCAAATATCAATCCTACCATTCCACCTCTTACTTCTTTAGTTTCCACTTTACCTTCTTTTGAAAGTTTAAAATTTTTATGAAGATATTTTATATTTATTTTAGCGTTGGATTTTATGGGTAATCTTTTGATTGTACCGTATTCTAGGGTTAGATCGTAAGTTTGATTAGTTTCGAGATCTGTAACTTCTGCTTCGAGTATTTTTGTACCTTCTTTTTCTTGTCCTACTGGGGCTATGCAGGTACCAAGATAAACCAGACAATCTTTTTCAAAAACTTCGGTTGCTGCTTTTTCATGTACTGTTGATAAAACTCCTAAATGTGGCATCATAAATATACTATCTACGGTTAATAAGGTAAATCCATATGGTTGGAAAGCGTCTATCATCATAAGGGCGCTTTGGTTTCTTCTTGGAGCATGGGATAAAACTCCACCACTACCTACAATCATATCTAATTCATACATATCTATGATACTTTCGCCACTTTCATTTTGAGCGAAAGCATCCGAAATACTCCTTTCTTTTTGTCTACCCTTAAGCCCTACGGCTAATAATTTATGTTGCTCAAACGATAATCTAAGCGCTTCTCTACAAATAGCTTGTTCTATCATTAAATCTTTAAGAAGAAAAGGTATAGTTGTTGGTCGAATCATTTTATTTTTTATAGCATTTCTTAGCTGGATTATATCTGTTTCAAATGGTATCCATTTTAGGACATTTTCTATACCTGCATCTTTTAGTACCTGAGCTATGGAGTAGCTCATACCGTAATTTGCACTAACGCTTCTATTGAATATCCAGTTACCTTCTTGGTTTATAACTGAGAATACATCTGTTGTAGCTCCGCCTATATCTATACCTACGAGGTTTATGTTATTTTTTGTGCTATTTTTTGCATTATTAATCCTACGGCTGCGGGGGTGGGCATTATTTCGGTATCCACCATTTCCATTAATTTTTTATAACCTGGGGCTTGAGCCATAACATGCTCTAAAAATAACTCTTGAATAATTAATCTTGTAGGTAATAAATTTTCTTCATCAAGGGTGGGTCTTAAGTTTTCGGTTATTCTTAATTCTACAAGTTTTGAAAGTATTCTAGAGATTTCATCTTTAGCGTTTTTGTTACCTGCGAATATGACGGGTAGTTGATAAGTGATACCTAATCTTGGGCGTGGTCTTGCTGCTGCTATTATCTGAGCCATTTCTACGACATGCTTTACTGTGCCTCCATCCGTACCCCCACTTAACAATATTATATCGGGTCTAAGTTCTCTTATTCTTTCTATTCTTTCAAAAGGTTTTCTATTATCATTTATTGCAAAGGTATCTAATACTATTGCTCCGCCGCCTAGTGCTGCCCTTTGAGCGCTTTCTGCTGACATTTCTTTTACTACACCAGCTACTACCATTTGTAATCCTCCACCTGCTGAAGAGGTGGATACATATATATCAACA
>JBKBIY010000035.1:0-10485 GCA_046294045.1 bacterium
ATCATTCCTGCTGTAAAGTAAAGTTTCCAGTAATCCGGATTATTCTTTATTCCTTCACCTATAAATTTTATTCCTTCGGAAGGAATATTTAAGAAGAAAGCTAATTGATAAGCACCAAAGTCATAAGCCTCCACAAAATTAGGATCTAACATGGTTATAAATCTCGTATAGTAAGCTAATTCCGTTAATTGATTAATACTAACATTTCCGGAGTAATGAATATAAAACTCTGTTCTTATCCATAGATAAGCTGCTAAAGTATATCTTATATTACCTAAACTGGTTACCAAAACTTCGTAAAAAGGCATATTTTTTTCATATTGTTGCCTTATCCCTAAGTAATTAACTTTCCATAAAAACAAAGAAATAATAAAACTAAGAAAAAATGAAAGTGTTGCTATTATTTTTAAAAATTTTTTACTCATTTTTTATTCATTTTTTTATTCATTTATTGAAAGCACTTGCCAAAAAGCTTCCTGAGGTATGGATACCCTTCCTACTGTTTTCATTCTTTTTTTCCCTTCTTTTTGCTTTTCTAGTAACTTCCTTTTTCTTGTAACATCTCCACCATAACACTTTGCTAATACATCTTTCTTTAAAGGTTTTACACTTTCACTTGCTATTACTTTACTACCAATAGATGCTTGTATTTTGTATTCAAAAAGTTGTTTTCCTATGGTTTCCCTTAGTTTTTGAACTATTTTTCTACTTGCATAATAAGCTTTTTGTCTGTGAATTATAAAAGATAAAGCATCCACTTTTGTGTTATGAACAAGAATATCAACTTTTACCAGATCTGATTCCTTGTAATCATGGAATTCATAATCAAAACTTGCAAAACCTCGTGTAACAGATTTTAGCTTATCAAAAAAATCTACTATTATTTCAGATAAGGGAGCATAAATATCCAAAATTAGCAAATTACCTGCTTTTTCCATATGCTCAACTTCTCCTCTTTTATCCTGCAAAAGTTTTAATACCTCATTTAAAAATTCATGAGGTATTATAATTTTACCCTTTATGTAAGGTTCTAATACTTTATCTATTTTTGTATTGTCTGGCCATAAACTAGGACTATCTATTTCTTTTTCTTTTCCTCCATATATTATTTTATATCTAACTGTAGGAGTAGTTGAAATGATATTTAAACCAAAATGTCTTTCTAATCTTTCTTGTACTATTTGCATATGAAGCATACCGAGGAATCCACATCTAAAACCATACCCCAAAGCAGCGGATTTTTCTTTTTCAAAATACAAAGCAGCATCATTTAATTTTAATTTTAATATAGATTCCTCCAGTTTTGAGTAATCATCTCCATCTGCAGGATAAAAGCCACAAAAAACCATAGGTTTCGGTTCTTTAAAACCTTCCACGGGTTGAACATCTTGATAAGCATCACAAACAGTATCCCCTACCCTAGCCTCTGTTACATCCTTTATACTAGCACAAAAATAACCAACTTCCCCCGCAGATAACAAATTCGTTTCAATATAAAAAGGTTTAAATACTCCTACTTCCTCAACTTCAAAAATTTTACCAGTTGAATAAAATTTTACCTTATCTCCTTTTTTTATTTTTCCATCAAATACTCTAATATAAACTATTACTCCTTTATATGGATTATATTGGGCATCAAAAATTAAAGCTCTCAAAGGAGATTCAGGATTACCCTTTGGTGGAGGTATCTCCTTTATTACCCTATCTAATAAATTTTCTACATTTAAACCGGTTTTTGCACTAACCCTTTCAAAGTCTTCATAAGGTATATACAAAATATCCTCAACTTGTTTTCTTATAAAATCTTCATTATAACTTTGCAAATCTATTTTATTAAAAACTGGAATTATTACAAGATTTAGATTTACTGCTTGTAGATAATTAGCTAATGTTTGAGCTTGTACTCCTTGAGTAATATCAACCAATAATATTGCTCCTTCACATGATCTAAGTGCTCTTGATACTTCATAAGAAAAATCCACATGCCCAGGAGTATCTATTAAATTAAGTATATACCCTTTATACTCCATCCTTACAGGATGAGATTTTATAGTTATTCCCTTTTCTCTTTCAAGATCCATTTGATCTAAAAATTGTTCCATTAATTTTACTTTGTCAACGGTATTGGTTATTTCTAAGAATCTGTCAGCTAAAGTTGATTTACCATGATCTATATGCGCTATTATTGAAAAATTCCTTATTTTTTCCAACATAAAAGCATTTTTTATATTTCTGGCTTTAAATTTTGCTTTTTAATATTATTACTTTTTAAGGCTTATTCCTGTTAGGTAAAATAGATATGGTATAACAATAGGTAAAGTACAAGGGGATAAAAATAAAAAAATACCAGCTAAGTAAGAAACAAATAAAGTCGTAAGAGAAAAATTAGTTATTTGGTAATTAAATCTTTCTAACAGATCCGTTCCTAATCCCAAGGAAAGAAGAATATTTGTTTTTGACAATATTATCATTAATCCTAGAGCTATAAAAATAATTCCCATAAGTCTTTCCAGAAAAACTGAAATTTTTGATAACTTATTCATAATGTTACCAAAAATTACAGCTACAAAAGAAACCAAAATAAAACTACTAATTAAACCTAAAGTAACAAAAAATAACATTATTATTCCGGATGATATGCTTTGTTGATTGGATAATAAAGATATTATTCCTAGTAGTACTGGTCCGATACATGGAGCCCAGCCTCCAGAAAAACTCATTCCTACTAAAAATGAACCAAATAATAAAGCCCAAAACCCTTGCCCCTCCACTTTCTTAAACTTGTAGTCAAAAAATTTAAAATATTTGCTTAAAAAAGGAATTTTTATAACCTCTATCAACATCAAACCTACAAAAATTAAAATACTACCACCCACCAATGAAACAACATTTTTCAGAGAGTTTATCGAAGATATACCTAAAAAAGGTAAAGATATAAGAAAAAACATTAATCCGAAACCTACTGAAAAACCTGTTGCACCCACTAAAACCCTCGCTAACATACTTCCTCTATATATTTCAACCTAACAAAAATTAAACCTTTTCTTTCATTTATATCATTTACGTAATTTTCCTGATTTTTTAAAATTTCCTCAAAATATTCAAAAAAGTCCATACAAAAAACAATAACCCCTTTATAACTATCCTCTGGAGTAATGAATACTTCCTCAGGAAGCAATTTTATCAATTCCTTTAATTTTAGCATATCTTTTTCAAACAAAGTTACATAATTTCCACTAATTTGGTTTTTTATTTTTTGGTAAGTAATAGGGTTTATTACCAATACTGCCCCAGAATAAGAATTCAATAATTCACTTAAAGCCTGAAAACTTGAAATTTTTACTTTTACAAAATGGATCCCTTTAGAATATATTTTTTCATTAAGAATAATCTCATTCAATAAAATTTTTGAAGCGTTCTTTTTTTGTATGCTATTAAATTCCAAACTATTAAATTCCAATTTTTCAAAAAATACCTCATCTTTTATTATTTTGTCAAATTTAAGATAAAGAGGTTTTCCATTTTCCAAGAATTCTTTTGAGTTTTTAAAACAGACTTTTTTTGATCCTATAACAAAATAATTATAATCATTTGATTTTTCTATCTGTTGATTTTGAAAAATGCTTGTAAGTTTTATAAGCGGTTTCTCATTTTTTTCTCCAAAAGGTTCCATAATTTTTGTAAATTGATCTATACTCTTTATAAATTTACTAAAGAAGAAGTAAGGTAATTCTAAATCTACGTTATAACTGTAATTTTTAATAGGAAGATTTGAGATTTTACTCCTAAAAATTTCAAAATTTTCAGGTTTTAGTTCTATACCTGCAGCTTTCTTATGCCCCCCAAATTTCAAAACTAAATCCTTGAAATTTGAAATAACTTCAGTTATATCTAAATTATCTATAGGATTCCTTACAGATCCCTTAAGAGTTTCATTTGCTTTTACAAATATAAAGGTTGGTTTTTTATAAATATTTGCTATTTTTCCTGCTACTATCCCTATTACCCCCAACTCCGAATCTTCTGAGGGAATATAGTCAGGAACTATAATATTGTCTTTATAAATCTCATTGTTTTTTATATTTTGCATTATTTTTTCAAATAACCTATTTTGTAAGTCCTGTCTTTTTTTGTTTATTTTTTCTAATTCTTCTACCAATTGTTCCATAGCTTTATCTTCAACATTGTGATATGCATTTTTAATAATTTTGTATATAAATTTAAAAGCTAAATACGGATCATCTATTCTTCCAGGAGCATTTAACCTTGGTATAATTATATGAGAAAAATGAAAAGTACCAGAAGGTAATATTTCTTTTTTATAAGCTTTTTCAAAAAGTTTTATAATTGGTAATGGTACAAACTTTTGCTCTAACAATTTAAAAAGTTTTTTAACCAACTTTCTATTATCCTCAAGTAGTGGTACTACATCAGCTATAGTTGCCATTCCTGCAAGAAAAGTAAAAACTTTTTCTAATACTTCACTTTTTTCTAACCAATTAAGAAGATATAAAGCTATCTTATAAACTATTCCCGAAGCACAAAGATATGAATAATTAAGATCAAAAAAATCAGGATGTATAACTAAATTAGCTTTTTGATCCGATTTATCAATTTTATGATGATCTATAATTATAGTCTTTAATCCCTCATCTCTTAATTTTTCTATTTCTTTAATAGCACTTATGCCATTATCCACCGTTATTAAAGTATCTATCTCATGTTTATAATTACTAAGTATAAAATCTAAGGTTTTTTGATTAAGCCCATAGCCATGAATAAATCTGTTAGGTATAAAAACTTTTATGGTTTTACCATCTTTAAACAAAGCTTTCAAAACAAAAGATAAAATACCGCTTGAAACTATTCCATCTACATCATAATCACCCAATACCAAAATAGACTGACTTTTTTCTATGAAATTTAGAAAATCTATAAAATTTGGAACATTTATGTCGTTATTAATATGTTGGCTTATGTATTTTTCTATTTCTTCAGGAAGAAAACTTCTTTCTTTTAATATTTGTTTTAAAAATATTGTTTCCCACACATTTTTTATAGTTTTATTTTCTTTTGGTATTTTTATTTTCTTTTGGTTGAAGCTGAGATTAACCTTTCTAATTCTTCAGGATTGAATGCTGCTGCTAAAGCATATTCATAAGATATTAAGCCTTGGATATACAGATCTCTTAAGCTTTGATCGAATGAGATCATACCATCTTCTGCTCCAGATTGAATAGCATTGGGTAGCATATGAGTTTTACCTTCTCTTATGAGGTGCCTTACAGCAGGAGTACCTGTCATTATTTCCAACGCTAATACCCTTCCAGAACCCGTAGCCTTAGGTATAAGATTTTGAAATATTACCCCTTCCAATACCATTGACAATTGTACTCTTACTTGATGTTGTTGATGAGGAGGGAAAATATCTATAATTCTGTCCACTGCATTAGCACAACCTGTTGTATGTAATGTTCCTAATACTAAGTGTCCTGTTTCTGCCGCTGTTATAGCTGTTTGAGTAGTTTCAAAATCTCTTAACTCACCAACAAGTATAACATCCGGATCTTGTCGTAAGGCAGATTTTAAAGCATTGGAAAAAGAATGTGTGTCCGCTCCCAATTCCCTTTGAGAAATTATTGCCATTTTATCCTTATGAAGGAACTCTATAGGATCCTCAATTGTTATTATGTGACACTTTCTATTTGAATTTATGTAATCTATCATAGATGCTAAGGTTGTTGATTTACCCGATCCCGTAGGTCCCGTAACTAAAACTAAACCTCTGGGCCTAAGAGAAAGATATTTAAAAATTTCGGGTAACCCAAGTTCATCTATAGAAAAAGGTCTTGAGGGTATAACCCTTACGGCTAAAGCCCATGAATTTCTTTGAAAATAGGCATTGCATCTAAACCTTGCTAAACCTGGTACAGAATAAGCAAAATCCAATTCTCTTTCAGCTACAAGTTTTGCTTTTTGTTGTTCCGTTAACATGCTTTCTATTATTTTTCTTATTGCATTCGGTGGTAATACTTGTGGGATTGCTGGTTCAAGTTCTCCATCTATTCTTAACATCGGTGGAGAACCTGCCTTTAAATGCAAGTCACTAGCATTTTTTTCCACCATCATTTTAAGTAACACATCTACCGGATTTTCTTGCATTACTTATCACCTCATCTTTACTAATACCTGTTATTCTTAATAATTTAAAATTATCACATTTGAATTTGAACAAGTTAAGTATATTTTTCCTTGGTAATTAATTATACCAAAAATATTATCAAAAGTATCAAGTTTTATTTCCTCATAAGCGTTAAAATTCGCTGTTTTATAGAATCCACCACTGCTGCAAGCTAAATAGTATTCACCTTGAATTAACTCTATATCATTTATTTCTATATAAGATTTTGGAGCATTAAATTTAGTTATTTTATCGTTTTCAAATTTCGCTATTAATCCAGATCCAATAAGAAAAATATCGTCACTTACATTTTTAATTTTCTTTATGGTTTGAAAAGCTCCTAAAGTATATTCCTGAATTTTATTAAGATTCTCATCAAAAAGGATAAGAGAATTTGTACCACCGAGAAATACTAATTTATCAGATACCCTATAAGGCTCCCAAAAATTAGTTGTTAAACTCTTTTCTTCAGTAATTTTAAATCCTTCATCAATCTTATAAATTCTACCATTTGAAATTACTAAAAATCCATAACCAGTTTTAGTTAAATCAATAATATCAGAATAACCTACTCTATAAGTATTTTGATATTGAAAATTTTGGTCTAAAATCATTACATTTCCATAGCTTCCCAAAAGGAAAATTTTATCATCAACAATTTTTATTTTTTTTATCCTAAAGTTAAGCTCTTTTATTTTAACTTCTTCAAAGTTGTTGTTATTATAAGCGAATACTTTATTTTCAGAGTATACAAAAAGTTTCTCGTTTATAAATATGTAAGAAATAAGATTTTCATAACCAGGTAATCTAATTTTTTCTATTGTGAACCTTGGTTTTGTTGGGGATTCAGATTGTATTTTTGTAGTTTCTAATTGTTGTTTTGTTTCAGTTAAAGGCTTTGTTTCAGCTAAAGGTTTAATTTCAGATAAGGGTTTAGTTTCAGACAAAGGTTTAGTTTCAGACAGAGGTTTAGTTTCAGACAAAGGTTTGGTTTCAGACAAAGGTTTGGTTTCAATTTGAGGTTTTGTTTCCGGTTGCAAGCGTATGTATTCTTGTTGCTCCTGAGCTTGCAAAGACTGAATTATCTCTATTTCATTAGTTAACCTTTCATTAATGCTTGCTGTTCTTATATCTATGAATTTTACAAGATGTTGAACCAAATTATCTATCTCATCTACTCCCTTTACGTTTCCATATTTTGAATAAATATTCCTTATTTGTATTTTAATTTCTCCTAGTTCTTTGAGTTCTTCTTCAAAAGGATTTTTGTTAAGTAGTTCTTTCATTTTTCGTAAATCTTTGCTTTTTATAATGGTTTCTAAATTTTTTACCTTTTCATTTAAATTCGTCCTTATTTTTATAACTTTAGAGGATATAGTCTTTATTTCATCTATCAAACTTTGTTCTGAGGTTTGTGTGGGAGATCCTATAGGTTGTGTTGAAGCTCCTATAGGTTGTTGTAAAGCTCCCATGGAATGTAACTTTATTAGTTCTAATTCTCCTGCATCAAGGTATATTCCGCATCCATTAGGACATAAATCTATCCATATATTACTATCTTTATGATAATTAACAAGTGTCATTTGTGATTTGCATACTGGACACGTTCTTCTTCCTGTTCCTTTTACACTTTGTTTAGTTTTGGAAGGGAAGTATTTAGAAATATCTTTTGCATCCATTTCAAGGAGTTTTACTAATTCTCCTCTGTCAAACCACATACCTTCACATTCTTCACAAAAATCTATCTGCACTTTTTCTTGTATAAAACCACCTTTAAAAAGTATTCCTAATTTTTTCATTATACTTCTACAATTAGGACATTCTAAATTTTCTGGCCTTTTTAGTTCGGAAAAACCTAACTCTTTAAGAATATCATCAAATAATTGTTTAAACATTTTTACCCCCTCCGTCAGAAATCCTTTGCTAATATCTTTATTTTCGGAATAAACTAAAAATCCTTCAACTATTTATAATGAAGGTATTCGGGTATAGTTTATAGAATAATTTAAGAGTAAGCTAAAGATATTATGAGGTTTCTTTATAATTTTGGTACAGATGGAATAAGAGAAAAATATCCATTTTTAAATGACATTATTGCTTACATAGTAGCCAAGGTTTTTGCGAAAATTCTAAAAGATTCAAATAAAGCAGAAAATAAAGTATTAATAGGATATGATTCAAGATTTAATAGCTATTCTTTAGCTTTATCTATTTCGTCCGCTCTTGTTTCAGAAGGTATAAAAACTGAGTTATCTGAAAGCTATGGAATCCAAATAACAGCCTCTCATAACCCCTATAATTATAACGGTATAAAAATACTTTTTAATGGCTTAAAAATTGATCAAGTTTTGGAAAAAAAAATAGAAAACACCGTTAATTCCTATCTTGAAAAATTTCATCAAGATTTTTCTAACTATCTTGAACTATTTAAAAACGATCAATGGCAATTAAAAAATTCTCATAATAACTTTAAAATTAGCAACTTTGTTGAAATTTATATTGATAGATTACTAAATCATATGAGCAATTATTTAGAAGATCTAAAAGGTTGGTTAATAGTTTTAGATTTAGCTAACGGTGCTCTATCAAAATATGCTCATATAGTTTATAAAAAACTTGGAGCAAAGGTAGAAGTTTTCGAAAATAAACCCAACGGATTCAATATAAATCTAGATTGCGGAGCAACCTATATTCAAAACCTTAAATACATTTTTTCAAAAATATCGCAAAAACACCCTAAATGTATAGGTTTTTCATTTGATGGTGACGGAGACAGAGTTCTAGCAATATATAATCACAATAAAAAACCTTTTACAATAGAAGGTGATGTTAGTCTCCTATTTATTTCAAAATACCTTAAAGATGTTCTTAATTATAAAATATCATCTGTTGCTTTAACACATATGAGTACACTTGGAATGGAAGAAGCTTTTAAGAATATTGGCATAGAAGTGATAAGAACACCTGTAGGAGATAAATATTTAACTCAAGCTATTATTGAAAATAAAGCAGAATTAGGAGCTGAGCAATCTGGACACATTGTTATACCACCTTTCCTTTATACCGGTGACGGAATATTAGCTTCCCTCTATCTTCTAGCTTCACTTAAACATCTTAACTTCTCTCAAATTATAAACTCTATCCCTAAATCCTATCAAAAATTAATCAACATCCCCGTTTTAAACAAACAAAAATTTATGGAAAAAAATCAAGAATTATTTAATAAAATAACTCAATCCCATAAAGATATTAGACTTTATGTTAGACCTTCCGGTACTGAAGACGTTGTAAGGATACTAATAGAATCAAAAGAAATCCAGAAAATTAAGGACATAGAAGATATAATAAACCAAGAGGTGATTGTTAATGTTTGAAAAACTAGTAGATAGCTTCGGTAAAATAGTTAAAGGACTTGCAGGTAAAGGTAAAATATCAAAAGAAGAAATAGATCAAACTTTACGAGACATAAGAATAGCCCTTCTAGAAGCAGATGTACATCTAAATGTAGTAAGAGATTTAACCTTGAAAATTAAAGAAGAAATTCAAAAAATATCTCCCGATGATATTTTTACCCCCTCGCAATCAATAATAAGATTAACAAGAGATAAAATAATAGAAATTCTTGGAGGAGAATCTAAGAAGTTAGAAATTAATGAAAAGCCATCTGTTATACTAATGGTTGGGCTTCAAGGATCAGGAAAAACTACCACTACCGCAAAACTTGCCTACTATTTCAAAGAATTAGGATATAACCCAGTTGTAGTAGCAGCAGATTTTAATAGACCAGCAGCAATAGATCAATTGGTATACATTTCCCAAAATAACTCTATTCCGGTTGTGTACGATAAAAATTCTAATTCAATATCCATAATAGAAACCGCTATCAAAGAAGCTAAAGAAAAAGGATATAACCCCGTAATAGTCGACACAGCAGGTAGAATACATGTAGATCAAGAAGTACTCGATGAAATAAAAAAAATAAAAGAAAAATTTAAACCCGAACATACCATACTTGTTATAGATTCAATGATAGGACAAGAAGGAGTTAATGTAGCAAAAGCCTTCGATGAAAATGTAAATCTTACAGGATTTATAGTAACAAAAATGGATGGGGATACCAAAGGAGGAATTGCCCTATCCATAAGGTACCTTACAGGTAAACCCCTCTATTTCATAGGAGTTGGAGAAAAAATCGGTGATCTAGAAGTATTTCACCCAGATAGAGTAGTATCCAGAATCCTTGGTATGGGAGATATATTAACTTTCATCGAAAAAATGGAAAAACAAATAGAAGAAGAACAATT
>JBKBIY010000036.1:0-10472 GCA_046294045.1 bacterium
ATGTCTTGGTTCATTATGTAATTTTTTATTTCTTTTTCGATGTAGCATATAAAATATGAGGTAGGATCTTTGTCAATTTCGTGATAATTTTTCAAAGCTCTGATTATTGCTAAATGTGCTATTTGAATTATGTCTTCCTTGTTAAATGTTTTGTATCTACTTGTAAGCTTGTTTATAAATTTTGAAAAATAAGGAATTATTTTTTGACAAAGGATTTTATCTTTTTGGATTTTATCTTCTTGGTTATTAAACTCGTTAATTAAATCTTTTAGATTAGTAGTTTTATTAAGAGAATCATCAATTACTGATTCCCAGAAAATATCGTATATTACTAGGGTTGCTTTTTGGGAATTTTTAGATTTTTTATTCATTCCAGTTTATAATTCTATAAAGTTTTACAGTTTCCCTACTTTTATTTTTTAACTGCTATAGCTGCAGGAGTAGAAAACAATGAAGGAATGCTTGAAGCAATTACACTGTTTTTAGTTAAATCTATTACATTAACTTTCTTAGCTGTTTTACAGGAAACATATAATTTGGCGCCTAGGGGATCTATTGCTAAGTAAGTAGGACCTTCATCTGTTTGTATATTGGCTAATATTTTGCTAGAAAGAACATCTATTACGCTTACGGTGTTTGATCCTTCATTAGATACGTATACCCATCTTAAGCTTGGATGAACCTCTATTTTTGAAGGTTTATAACCTGTTTTGAATCTACCTACTTCTATGTTGTTTTTTGCGTCTACCAAGGATACTGTATTGTCATTGTAATTAGCTATGTATATTCTTCTTCCATCGGGTGTAGCTACTCCTAAAGGTTGTGAGCCCACTTTCAAAGTGTTTATTACCTCTAAAGTCTTTGCATTTAGGGTTAAAAGATAACCTTTTGAGGTATCTCCATAGGTTAGAAAGAGTTTTTCGTTGTCTGGTGAAAGAGCCAATCCATTTGGTTGTAAATTACCAAGTTTTGAGGTTTTGGGATTTTTATATAATTCTACGGCTGATATAGGGAAATCTTTGGAAGAGTCTAGCATTATTACTTTAGGATTTGGTCCCATTAGTGAGATGTAAATATAATTTTGCCCAACCACTATGTCAGAAGGAATACTTTCATTGGAAAGTGAAAATTTGTTTATAACTTTATTATTTTGCTCAGGCGAAAGAACATAGAAATTCGATTTATAATCTAGGGCATAGAGTTTTTTATAAGAAGGATGGAATTTTATTAAGTGTGCTCTTGCATCTATTTTTACAACTGCCTTTATTTTTCCATCTGTTTGCGTGCTCATTATGGATAAAGCATTTGTAGAGTTATACATCATTATTCCTTCTTGTCCGTAGGATGAGAAATATTTTCTATCGGCATATTCTAAAGGATTGTGACCATATTGTATTGCTGCCATGTCGGATACATCCGACGGACCTGAGGATTGCGGTATTCCACCTGGTGCATCTGTATCAGCAGGAAAAGCTATGTATACTTTATCTGTTTGAGGATTGTAGTTGTTTCCTATGGTTGAGCTATCTAGGTTAGCTATTTTTTCAGGTTCAAGTATTACATTTAGGATTTTTGTTTCTCCTGCATTAAGCTGTAATTCTATCATTTGGGTTTTAAATTGGGGTTTGGATAAAGTTAATTTGTATTTACCGGGTGCTAGATTGATAAATTCAAAACTTTGAGAAGCTTGGGTTACGAATTGTTGAGGCATTCCTGGGGTTGGAGGAATAGGTTCAAGGTACAATAGCACACCTATTCCTGGTGCTACTCCTGAGCCTATGCCAGGTGCAACAGAATAATCTAATAATACATTCCCTTTTATTACTCCTAAATTTGCTAAGGCAGATATCGAAAAAATAACGATAGTTAAACAAAATAAGAATAGCTTTTTCATATCTTTACCTCCCTAGTATTATATTTATTTTTTTTATAATTTTTTCCCTTATTTATTACCTTCAAAGATTACTAAAAAACCATAAAAAAGGAAATTTTCGTTAAGTAGTAGAAAAAAATACAAGGTATGATAAAGGATAAAAATGAAGAAAGTTATGAAAGAATAAGTGAAAAAGTTAATGAAGAAGAGGTTAGTGTTGATAATTTATCTTTTTTTGAAGCTTTTTATGTTCAAAAATTTTTAGATAATATTGAAATAGCAAAGAAAGCTTTTGGAGTAACCAATGAAAATTCTCAACTTTTTGAAAATATTTCAAAACTAAAAAAAAGCATTATATTTAACAAAAATAATTTTAGAGCCATAAAATACAATAGAAAAGTAGTGGGTTTTATTCAACTGTTTTTTGAAAATCATGAAGAAGTTAAAATTGGAATAGTTATAGGAGAAAAAAGATATTGGGGAAGAAATATAGGTAGTATTGCTTTAAAAAAGCTTATAAAGGATTTATTCGAAACCAATGGTAATTTAAAAAGGGTTCTTTTGGATACTGCTGTTTTTAATATCTCTGCTAAAAGATGTTTTGAAAAAGTAGGTTTTAAAGTTTACAAAGAAGAAAATGGAAAGGTATTTATGTATTTGGATAGGGAAAGTTTTGAAAATAATGGAGGGTAGGTAATAGATTTGTAGAATATAGTTTAAAAGAGGGCAGGTGGCCGAGCGGTCAAAGGCATGGGACTGTAAATCCCACGGGCGAGAGCCCTTCAGTGGTTCAAATCCACTCCTGCCCAAACCAAATCCCCAGATATCAAGGAGAAAATACACATTGTTAAAAGGAAAAAACGTATTCCTAACACCTATTGAACGACATAACTTAGTATCAGTTCACCAATGGCTAAAAGAACTTGATAATTTTTTCTACTTTTCAGATCAATTTATAACTCCCCCAACTCTAGATGAAATAGAAATATGGTATAACTCACTTATTAATAACAATAAAAATAAAGTTTTTATTATAAATCATAATGAAACAAAGGTTTCCCTAGGAATGGTAGAATTATCTAAAATAGATTGGAAAAATAGAAATGCTTATATAGGAGTGCTTATAGGTAATAGAAATCAGCGAGGAAAGGGGTTTGCTACTGAATCTTTAAAAATACTTATAAATCTTGCTTTTCAATATTGGAATCTCCATAAACTTTACGCTCTAATAGTTGATAATAACTTACCTTCAATAAAACTATTTGAAAAAATGAATTTTACAAAAGAAGCGGTGTTAATACAAAGCTATTTTGTTGATAATGAATATCATGATCAATTTCTTTACTCTCTTCTAAGAAATGACTATGAAAAAAATCTTGATAAATACGCTGTTTAATATATCTAAATTTGCCGTTTTGTTATTTCTTATGCTTAATGTTTATAATCAATATGAAGAACTAAATAAAATAAAAATGAAAAATCAAAGGGTTTTAGAAACAATAGTAAAAAAAAAGGAGGAGCTGAATTTACTAAATCAAACAATTCAAATATATCAAAATCCTAATTTTCTTTATCCTTTTTTAGTTAGAAAATACGGCTTACTAAAAGAAAATAACTACAAATTATACATCTTGGAGGTGAATGAATAAATGTCAAAAAAACAAAACAAAAAAGACCAAGGTATTCAAGATAACCCTCAAGAAAAAGCTGATAAAGAATTCGAAAAAAAATTAAAAAAATTCCTAAAAGATAGCGCACAAAACATAGCTCAAGCTAAAAAAAATATGGAAAGAAAACAAAAATAAATATGAATATAGAACTTGACTTTATAGGATATACAGGTAAAACGGGTAGCATCGTCTATAACTACTTAAAAACTAAATACCAATTTAAAAACCTCGTTAACTCTTCTAATTACAAACAATATCTTCAAAATCTTCAAGAAATAAATAATAATAATTCAAATTTTTTCAAATTAATAGTAGATCTATCTTCTAAAAGTTTTATTTGGGATTTTACAACAAACATAAAAAAACCTATTCCTATTTTTTATGTAACTGGTGTTACTGGTTTTGATATTCAGGAATTTCAAACTATAAATGATCATTTTAAAAAGCTAGGAATCTATGGTTTCCATTTTCCTAATTTCAGTATAGGAATGAATCTAATTAATAAGGTTGTACAAGAAATATCTAAATTTTTTGATGAAGTAGAAATAATTGAAATGCACCATAAAACTAAGAAAGATAAACCTTCTGGTACTTCACTTATGACCTCTAAAATCATCCATAATGTTTTAAAAAAAGAAATACCTATACATTCCGTTAGATTACCTTCTTTATTAGCACATCAAAAAGTAATATTTTCAAATGAGTTCGGTGAAATCCTGGAACTCACTCATCATAATTTCAATAGAACTTCTTTTGCCTTAGGAATAGAAAAGGTTATTCAACAAATTTTTAATGATCCCTATGAAATAGAGCGAAAATATTCAGCTGGTTTGCATTACAATTTAAATATATTTGATTTCCTTTATAATTAATTTCTTTTTTTACTTAACTTTTCGTGGAATTATATTCGGTGTTACACCAGGTTGAAATTCTACATAAATACTATTTCCGTAAGGTAAAGATGAATTTACTGTAAATGTACCATACCACGCTTCTGAAGAAGTATAATAATTATTTCCAACTAGTACCTTATAATCTCCGTAGTCGTAATAAAAACTTTGTAAACCTATATCTACTCTGTTAACTTTGTATGTATCATAGTAGAAAGAAGTGTAAGTTCCATAATACCCATCGTTTACATAAACTGTTTTATCGTTGGGAAGGTTATTTTGTGCTTGGAAGTAAACGTAGGCTATTTGATTCCAACCCCAATCTCCTAGCCACTGAATTGACCCATCTGATAATTTTCTTAGTACTTTTACATATAATGATTTTTGTTGATTATTGTTGGTTGTTGTAGTAGTTGTTGTAGCGGTTGTGGTAGGGAAAGTTGTTGTAGTTGTAGGGTTAGTTATGGTGGTGGTTGTAGGGAAAAAAGTTGTAGAGGTATCAAAAGTTGGTAATGGTGGATATCCTCCCCCACCTCCACCGGAACAAGCTATCATTATAACTATTGATATTATAATTAAAGTTACTAAAATACCGTACCTCATAAATCCCTCCTTTATTATTTTAATGTGATATTACCAAGCATTTTGAATTATATTCTAAAAATTTATTAATAGGCATAGCTCCTACAAGGAAATTGGAGTTTTCATAAGGTTTTGGATCATTGAATGAATCCGTAATTATTTCCCCTTTTGTAGTTAAAATTTGCAAATACAAAGGGAATCTAGGGCACCATCCAAGTTCTTTTAATTTGTTTATGTTTAATTTTAATGTTATTTCATTTGTTTCTTGATTGGTTTCAAGTACTTCTAAAAATTGTTTTAATACTTCTCTTTGATTTGATTCAGTATATGGTATATCTTCAGAGATTTGATGGGTTACATTTTTATTTTTTATATTATATGCTATTTCCCACCAATGATCTGTTGCTCCTTTAACGTTGAAAGGAAGTAAATAACTACCATAATCTTTAAGGAAGTCAAGAAGAATAACTATCGAAGAATCTTCTTCAAATGCTTCTGGTTGGTATTTTTCCAGAGTTATTTTTATAAGTAAATCTTTGTTTTCATTGTATTTAGCGGAGAAAGATACAAGATCTCTGGATTTATCAAATCCATCATTTATTTTTTTATTACCTGTTTTATCTATCATAACTGTTTTAAAACCATCTTTTATGTTGTTATATGGGCATTCTGATATACTTCTACTATACATCATAAATATTACCTCCCTTAAACATCCTTACAATAATCAATTTCCCCAAAATTTTTCATAATTATGCTTTATAGATAAAGCTAAATAATTAAATAAGTAATTGTAAAAAAAATGTAAAATTTTAAATTTTTAAATTTTAAATTTTTAATTTTTTAATTTTTGAATTTTTAAGTTTTACAAAGCTACGCAAGTAAAGGGTAATCCTATTTTCTCTTTATTAAAATTCTTGTTAACTATTAATATGGGGGTATTTTGATTTTCTATTGATATTTGAGAAGCTTGATGAATAAAATTCAAAGTGGAAAGAAAAACAAGAGAAGACTTTATATCGCTAATTTTTTTAAAATTATTTAGATCTTCCAAGGTTGAAACATTAATTTCTATATTGTTTGAAAGATAGTATTTAAAAAGTGAATTAATTCTTTCTACAAACTCTTCATTTTCAGTTTCGTTAAAATAGATATTATATATCACAAAAAATATTTTAGGATTTGAGTATTGGAATTTTTGTTTAACTACGGGCTTACCAGTTTTTGCCCATTGTTTCCATGCTATTTTTTTTACATCATCTAGATTATACTCTCTTATTGAAAAAAATTCCCCTTCTTCGGTTAATTTATAAAAAAGACTTAGATTATTTTCAGGATCAATTTTTATTATATCTTGAATATTTATCTTAGCAAAATTAGGATATATGTAGATGTATGTTTCTATTTCTTTTTCAACGGGGGGTGATACTTGAAAAAAAAGACTGGCATTAATATGAATTTTCATTTTTTCTATGAATCCTCTTTTAATTGCTTTTAATTCTATTTTTACTTCTTTTGACGAACCTGGAAGTAAGAAAAATATGTTATTAACATTTTCTTGTTGAATATTTTCCCCAAAAGCAACTAGCTTTACCCATATCAACGGTATTTTTGAAGTATTTTTTATAGTTAAAGATAAAGTTATGGTTTGATTTTGGTATATCTGAAGAGGGTGGATATGAAATTTTTCTATTTTTATTGATATTATCTTGGGGTAAATTATGGAAATAATAAGTGTAATGATTATAAGGAGGAATATGGAGAAAGTAAGAGGAGAACCAATGTTTATTGATATTGATAAGGAGATAAAAGAAATTATTAAGGCATAAAAAAACTCTAACTTTCCCATTTGTTATACTTTACAAAAACTAAAATATCAGGTTAATCAGTTCAAATTTTAGATTTTGTTTTTGATTTTATAGGGATGGAAGCTACTAAAGATACCCTGTTTTTATCTACTTTTATTATGAAGTCTGTTTCTTCGGGTTCTACTTCATCTTTGTATTTATATATAAGTTCAGTTAGTTCTTCTTTTAGTTTTTCAACTGTGGGATTTTTTTCTTGTGTTCTGTCATGAATCACAACCAATTGTAATCTTTCTTTTGCTATTTTAGAAGATTTTTTTTCTTTTTTGAATAAATTTATTAATTCTTCTAGCCATGATGGTAAAGACATTAATTCCCCCTCCTACTTACTTTTTCTTATTCCTACTAAATTTGCGAATTTTAATAAAATATTGCCTTCTTCTAATGGGTTTTCCATTGGTATACTAGGATCTATTATTCTTTGAGCTATGTTGTTAAAGTATTTAAAAAGAGGTTTAGTTTTGTTAAGTACTACTGGTTCGCCGTTATTTGTGGATATAGTAATGTATTCATCGTCAGGAATTATACCTAAAATTTCTATATTTAGGGTTTCTATTATATCCTCTACGGATAGCATTTGTGATTTTTTAACCATATGTTTTTTAAATCTGTTTATGATCAGTTTGGTGGATTTTTTTTCCATTGACTCGAGGTTAGCTATTACTCTGTCTGCGTCTCTAATGGAGGACATATCTGGAGTTGTTACTACTATAGCTTCTTCTGCAGCTAGGGCTGACATTCTAAAACCGTGTTCTATACCTGCAGGGCAGTCTATAATAACAAAATCAAAATCTTCCTTTACTTCATTGATTAGTTCTTTAAATTTTTCTACGGGTACATCTTCTTTTTGTTTTGTTTGAGGAGAGGGTAACAAAAATAAATTATTTATTCTTTTATCTTTGATTATAGCTTGTTTGTAGCTTCTACATCTTTTTTCTATTACATCTAGTAAATCAAAAACTATTCTATTTTCTAAGCCTAAAACTAGGTCTAGATTTCTTAGTCCTACATCTGCATCTACTAATAATACATTCATTCCAAGTAGTGCCAATGCTCCTCCAATGTTTGCGGTTATCGTTGTTTTACCTACTCCTCCTTTTCCCGATGTGACAACTATCGTTCTTTTCAATCTTTCCACTTTTTTCACTCCTTTTGTTCTTTTATTATTTCCATTTTTATGTAGTTATCATCCGTATAGAAAAGGATATTTGATATTTCTTTGCTTTTTATTTGTTTTTTTATTTCTTCTTCATTGAATTCTGCTACCATATTTGCTATTTTTATTAATGGATTTTTAAGTTTTAGACAAAAGATTACAGCGTTTGGATTATTAGTGTATCCCGCATGTGCTGTACCCATCAATTTACCAAGAACTATTATATTTTTTGAGCTTCTGACTTCTGCTCCAGGATTTACGTTTCCTATTAATATTATAGTTTTATCGCTTTCTAAAATTGATCCACTTCTAACATTTTTCTTGTAAATGTATATATCTTGTTTTGAATTAGTTTCTGAGGTTACGCTTGAAGCAAGAGTATTTACTGAATTCTTCGTAAGGTTATTATCTTTTGGAGTTATTTTAGATGGGCTGCCTATAGGTATTGCTCTTGGTTCTAGCTTGTTTTGGGTATTTATGATTGAAGAAGCTTCCACAGGTAATCCATAATTAACAGAAATCATCTTGGTTATAGGATTAGTACTCCTTATCATATCTATCTCAATAGACATTAAATTAAATGTTTCAATAATTTTTTTAAACTCATACTCATTTAGTCCCAGATCTCCTAGGTCAAGTATTAGTTGGTTATTTTCTGTTGCTTCTTTTAAACCTTTTTCAACTAATTCTTTAAGTTTTAACTTTATTTCGTTTTCATCATAATTTTGAATTTTAATTATTATTTTATTTTTTTCTTGTTTTAAAATCATTGGTTTAGGATAGATATATAGTTGTTGTAAGTGGTTTAGGTAAGAAGGATTTAAGGGTTACTATTTTCCCTGGCCATCTTTGGGTTATGTCTTCTATTATATCTATTATTTTATTTGCTCTATTTAGGCAATTTGTTTCTTCAAGAAATTGTTGTTTTAATTTTGGATTTAATTTCATTAGAGAAACTATTATATCTGTTAATAAGCAGAGAGGCTTGTTTTTTATGCTTTCCAAAGTTTGTTCATTATTTAAAAGGGGGACATATTTTTGCGATATTTTTATTAAATTTTGTTTTATTTCTTCATTTTCTTCATAAGTTTGGTCTTCAAGGATTTTGTATTCATCTGTAAAAGGATAGATTTCTTCAAATTTTATTTTTTCTAATTTTACTCTTTTTGAGGCTTTTAGTTGGACTATGTAGGTCTGATCTGCTATTTTTTGTATTGCCATTATTTCACATAAACATCCGTAATTGTAGAAATCTATTTTTGTTTGATCCTTAACTAAAGAGGCTATAAATTTCATATTATTTGCAAGGTTACTTACTAATTTCTCATCATTTACTATTAATCCCACTATGTTACCTGGTATTAAAACCACGTTAATCAATGGAAATATATATAGTTTGTCCATTTTTGTATACTCTATTTTAATTATTTTTCCTTTTAATGTTTTATTCCTTTTACCTATTTTTTAAAATGTAAAAAAAAAGTAAAAAAAAGATAAGACTACTATAATTTTTAAGATAAAAAAAATATATAAATAATGAAAAAGCAAAAAGGAGGTGAAAAAAATGATAATAGGGCCGTCTATAATAGGAATAGGTGGTAACTATCATTATCACCATCATGTGCATCATCATTATCATTTCTGTCGACCAGCTATACCACCACATATAATAATGCAGTTAATAATTACACTGGTGCAGTTGTTACAAGGAGGATGCTATCCAGGTATAGGGTTTCCAGGATTTCCAGGCTGTGGGTTTCCAGTACCAATAATGCCGGGACCAGTACCAACACCATACCCAACACCATATCCAGTACCAACACCATATCCGATGCCATACCCAGTACCAACACCGTATCCAATGCCATATCCAGTTCCTACACCATATCCAGTACCTTTACCAAGACCTATTCCAAAACCAGACCCGGGATATCCTATATTGCCTCCAGTAGATCCTCCCCCTGGTGGGGAACGACCAGTACCTCCTCCTGTCGGTATACCAGTACCCCCACCAAAATGTCCTCCACCACCAAAATGTCCTCCACCACCTATAAGAATAATTCCTTGGCCACCGAAGATACCATCACCAGTACCTCCGCCAGTATGTCCTGAACCAAAACCTCCAATATGGCGGCTTCTTCCAGGACTCGGAAGAATAATATTCCCACCAGCAATACCAAGAATAATAACAATTGATGATACTAAATCCAAAACCACCAATAATAATACGTTATAATAATGACAAAATGTAAAAAAAATGTTAAAAAAAGTTAAGCAATGTTTAATTTTAGGATAAAAAAGATATATAAATAATGAAAAAGCAAAAAGGAGGTGAAAAAAATGATAATAGGGCCGTCTGTAATAGGAATAGGTGGTAACTATCATTATCACCATCATGTGCATCATCATTATCATTTCTGTCGACCAGCTATACCA
>JBKBIY010000037.1:0-10312 GCA_046294045.1 bacterium
TTTAGGATCAATTGATATAGCAATTACTTTTGTATTTACTAAATGAGAAAAAATTACCCCATGTAATCTATTTGAAATTACTAAATTTGAGCTTTTAACTAACTCAATAGTTTTATGTACTTCTCCATATCCAGGATATTCAATTTTAATATCTCTACTTTGAGTAAAGTTTGACAAAGTTTCCATATCTTCTTCTTGGAAAACTATTATTTTTATCCTAAATTTGTCTTTTAGTAAGGTTACCAAATTAATTAAGTTTTGTACGTATTTAGATGGTCTAAGTATGAATAAAACATCATTCTCTTTTTTATTAGAGTAGTACCTTTGAAATAAATCTGAAACTATTGGACTTAAGACAAAATCTTCTTTTTTATGATACTTATAACTAAAATCTGGATAATTTCGGATTAAGAAATCAAAAGAAAGGCTATCTCTTACTGAAATGTAAGAAGCCCATTGAACAACTTTTGAAAATAAGAATTTACTTAGTTTTTTTTCTAATGGGCCTATGCTGTTTCTTTCAATTATTATTTTTTTGCTATTTATTTTAGCTAATAATGCGATAGAAAAATAGTATAAAAAGCTTTTTAAAGATGTTTTATCTTGAAATATTCCTCCACCTCCAAAAATAACTGCATCAGAATGATAGATACACTCATTAATATCTCTTATACTCCACCTGTCGTAAATAACAACGTTATCATGATTTTTTAACATGTTATAAATATAAGGGTGTTTATTAGCAAGTATTCTTACGTATAGATCATAAGCTTTAGTATATTCTTCAACAGCTGCAAGTAAAATAGCATCATCCCCCGTATTCCCAAAACCATAGTATCCCACTAAACAAATCTCTTTTATGTCTTTTCCAAAATCTTTTTCAAGCATTTAACTTTTATTTTAAAGGTAGAGCTAAAGTAACTTTGGTATATTTAAATTTTTCGCTTTCGATATTTATTTCCCATTCCAAATTTTTAACTATTTTATGTACTATATACATCCCCAAGCCTATTCCTGACTTATCTGAAAAGGTTTGAAAAAGATTTCCTAACTTAGATATTTCACTTTTATCCATTCCTATTCCATTATCCCAAAATATTAAAAATATTTTATTAGCAGAGGAATCAAAAAAAGCTTCAAATTTTATTAAATTCTCCTCTTTACTTTCATCCCTAAATCTTAAGGAGTTATCAAATAAATTATACATACAAAGTTCAAGCTTATGTGGATCAGTGTATATTTCAGGAATGTTAGGCTGTATATAATAAGAAAACTTTATACTAGGAAAATCATTTAAAATTCGTGAATACATCTTATCCGTAATTTTTAATAAGAATTCATACAAATTTATTTTTTGTATATCAAATTGGGCAAGAGTATCAGATAAATTGAAGCTTAACAAAATTTTAATACCTTGAGAAACTTCATTATCAATCGTTTTAATAAAATTATATATCAAATCTATATCTTTGTACTGTCCTATTATCAAAGTTTCTGTAAATCCTTTGACCGTGGAAAAAACTCTATTTGCAACCTGTAGCAAAAAAATATATTTCTTATTTATTTCATCGTATAACTCTTCCCGTGAAGAACTTAAAAATTTCTCCTTATCAACAACAAAAACCACAAGAAAAAATTCTTTAGTTTTTGAAATCTTATTTTTTTCAACATCAAACGGAAACAATCTAAAAATAAATACATTTGTTAAAGCTGGTGATGAATCTGAATCTAAAATTGATAAAAAAATATCAAAAGAGGTAAAATGAGTTATCTTGTATCTTATGTTTTTCAATAATGAAATAAGATTGTGAACTTTTAAATTATTTAACAAATCCTGAGTTAAAGGCGTGTTTATGGTGTCAACAAAATTTTCCGGTTTATTTATGAAAATTTCTATTTTTTGATTTAACGTCAAGTTTTTGGATATGTTTGTTTTTTGAAGTAAAACAGAAAAAGATTCATTGCTAGCTATTATTTGTTTTTTTTTATCGATAACTAGGATAGGTAGATCATTTATAAGGTTTATAATTTGTCCTATTAATTCTTTTGAAGGGGGATTTTTAACATTTTTCATTATTTTGTTGTTTATTCTTCAATTACGAATTTATATCCTACGCCGTGGACAGTTTTGATATATACAGGATTATCTGGATTATCTTCAACTTTTTGTCTTAATCTTCTTACGTGTACATCCACAGTTCTAGTGTCACCTAAGTAATCATAACCCCATATTTGTTCTAGTAAGTATTGTCTTGAGAAAACCCTTCCAGGATTGGTTATGAATAACTTAAGCAAATCAAATTCTTTAGGTTTTAGTTCCAATAATTGATCTCCTTTGTATATTTCTCTTGTTGTAACATTAACTTTAAATGGGCCTGTGGATATTTCGTTCATTTCATTAGGATTCATTCGGGATCTTTTTAGAACTGCTTTTATTCTAGCTAATAATTCACGAGGGCTAAATGGTTTTGTAAGATAATCATCTGCTCCCAATTCAAAACCTAATATTTTATCTACTTCCTCTCCCCTAGCTGTTAACATTATTATAGGTACTTTACTTTCTCTTCTTATCAATTTACATACTTCAAATCCTCCCATATCGGGTAGCATTAGATCAAGGATTATTAAATCAGGTTTTTCTTTTTTGAATAATTCTAAAGCATCTTTAGCTTTGTAAGCTTCAACTATTCTATAATTCTCTTTTTTTAAATGAAATTTTATAAGCTCTACTATGTTTTTTTCATCATCCACCACTAATATTTTTGCTTCTGACACTTTGAAGCACCCCCTATTTGTAAATTTTTTCTTTGTAAAAATCTATCATCTTTTTTACGTTATACTTATCTTTTATCCTGTTGTCAAGAGTTTTATAAAATATTTCAAATTCCCTAAAATATTCTTTTGCCTTCTCGTAATTATTCATACTAAGTTGAATATCAATTGACTTAGCAAAATACTCGGAAATTGTTAATATTACGCTATTAGGCATTTTTAGTTCTTCATTTTTCTTTTGAGCTATTTTGTAATCTACCGAATACATCTTTTCTAAAGTAGAAGCAAAATTAAGATAATTCGAAGATTTTACATTTAAAATATTATTTTTCTTATTTTTATCATTTGTTTGTTCAATAGCTTTATCTGCAACTTTATCGCTTTCAAGAGAAATATTTAAAACCAAACTAGAAACCCTAAAAAAGTTGTCCTTATCTTTGAGTTTATCAATATATATATGATAAGCAAGAGTATAGTAAGTTATACATTCAACATAGCTAACTAATGAATTTATATAGCTAGCTTGAGATGAATAGTTCCTAGCATTTTGATAGGCCATCTTAGCTTTGTCTTCATAAAGTTTAACCAATCTAATATCCGCGAAAACAAAAGAAAATAAAAATAAAAAAATATCATTAAGTGGTATTTTTTCATTTTTCTAAGTTTTTTATACCTTTTTCCTTAATTTTTTCTATTGTAGCTATTATCTCTTGGGGATCAAAAGGCTTGATAATATAATCCTTTATGCCAAGCATCATACTTTGTTTTATAATATCAAAAGTATCTATAGCTGTAAGCATAATTATGTGAATATTATCATATAGAGGATTTTTTCTTACATTTTTTACGAAATCCAGGCCATCCATTTCAGGCATCATATAGTCACAAATTATTATGTCTAGTTCTTTCCAAGAATTATCCAAAATATCTAAAGCTTCTTTGGCACTATAAGCACCTATACTTTCATAACCTTCTAATTCTAATATTCTCTTTACTAACTCTACTATATTTGGGTCATCATCTACTATCATTATTTTTTTCATAATTTTACTCCTTGTATGTTTAGATTTATTTTTTTATTAACCTCTTCTAACTTCGTTCGAGTAATTTTTTTTGCTTTTTTTGATCCTTCTATTATAATATCCAATATTTTAGATTTATCATTTTGTATTTCTTTTCTTTTTTCTCTTATTGGTCTAAGGTAAGTATTTATAAGATTAGCTAATTTTAGTTTACATTGGACACATCCTAATTTTCCTTTTCTGCAATCTTGTTCTATTTCAGATATTTCTGGATTTTCAAAAGCTTTGTGCAAAGTAAATACGTTACAAATTTCTGGCCTTCCCGGAGAATTTTTGTATATCTTTTGTGGATCGGTTATATATTTCTTTACCTTTTCCGTAGTTTCTTCTTCACTTTCATCAATGAATATAGCGTTATTATAGCTTTTACTCATTTTTCTTCCATCAAATCCTGGAATATAAGGTGTATCAGTAAGTATAGGTTCAGGTTCGACAAAAGTTTCTCCGTAAAGATGATTAAACCTTCTAGCTATTTCTCTTGCAAGTTCAAGGTGTGGTATTTGATCCTGCCCTACAGGTACATATTTAGCATTAAAAGCAAGAATATCAGCAGTCATTAAAACCGGATAACCTAGAAAACCATAAGTAGCTATATTTTTACCTAATTGTTGGATTTGATCTTTAAAAGAGGGTACTCTTTCAAGCCAACTAATTGGAGTAATCATTGACAAAATAAGATGTAAAACTGCTACCTCTTCCACCAAAGATTGTAAATAAATGGTACTCTTATTATAATCCAATCCAAATGCAAGATAATCCGTTACAACTTCTACAACATTATTAGATATATCTTTAGTATTCTCATAGTTTGTAGTTAAAGCATGCCAATCTACTACAATAAAATAACATTCATACTCATTTTGGTATTTAACCCAATTTTTTAAAGTACCAAATATATGCCCTATGTGAAGTTTACCGGTAGGTCTCATACCACTTACCAAAACATTTTTATACGATTTCTCCATAAAAATCGTACCCCTTATAGTCAGTTATTTTTACAGAATAAAAATCTCCTAATCTTATTTTGTTTTTAGTTTTTAAATTTTTGTTTTTGGGAATTTTTATGATTGAGTCAACTTCAGGTGCATCAAAATATGCTCTACCAACATAAAACTCATCTTCTTCAGATTCTATCAAAGTTTTGAAAATCTTACCTTTTTGCATTAAGGACCATTCTGTTAAAATTTTGTCTTGTAATGAAATAACTTGATTATATCTTTTTCTTTTAATATTGTAATTAACCTGCGGAAGAGAATAAGAATAAGTACCTTTTTCTCTGTAGTATTTAAAAAATCCAGCTCTTTCTATTTTTGTTTCCTCAAGAAATTCTAATAACTCCATAAAATCTTCTTCACTTTCCATAGGATGTCCCACAATGAAAGTTGACCTTATTACAACATTTGGTACAATTTCTCTAATTTGGTTTAATAAATTTTTATAATACTCCTTGTTACCAGGTCTCCTCATAGCTTTTAAAACATTCGAACTTACATGTTGAATAGGAATATCAATATATTTAACAATCTTTTGAGAACTGGAAATAACTTTTAAAGCTTGCTTAGTTAAAGTAGTAGGGTATAAATACAATAATCTTACCCAAAAATCACCTTCTATCTCACTTATACGGGATAACAATACATCAAGTGAAAGCTTTTTATATATATCATATCCATAAAATGAAGTATCTTGAGAAACAAGTATTACCTCTTTTATGCCTATACTAACTAATTTTTTTACTTCTTTTAAAATGTCTTCCATTGGTCTGGATTTATATTTTCCTCGGATAAGTGGTATAGTACAAAATCCACAGGAATGATTACATCCTTCAGCAATTTTAACGTAAGAATAATAACCAGTTGATACAAATTTAGATAAAGTTGATGAATAATCTGGAGAAAGAGTTGAAATTTTTATTTTCTTTTTGCCATTTTTACCAATATTTTCTTTTTTATCAAGATTTTCTAATTCATAAGGTATAAGTAAAAACGAGTTAGTATCGTAAAAAGCCGATACATCCTTAAAATTTTTAGCTAACTTTTCTTTAAACCTACTTACTAAGCATCCCGAGACTATTACTTTTGTTTTCAATTTATTGTCTTTTACGGTTTGTATAACATCGTTAATAGTTTGTATTGATTGATTTATAGCTGGTTTTATAAAACCACAGGTGTTAATAATAACAAAGTCACTTTTATGAATATTTTCAGAGTATTCATAATTCTTGTCCAGTAAAGAAGCGCTTAGTATTTCACTATCTACTGTATTTTTTGAGCATCCCAATGTTATTATGGTAAAAGTTTTCTTTTTTTCCATTATATATTCTATTCTATTTCTTTCGAAAATTAACCTTTATTCTGTATTGAATTTAAGATGGTAGCCACATTCTTGGCATATAAAGGTATCTTTATCAGCTAACATCATTTCTCCACCACATATATCACATATTCTTATTACATTCTTTATTTCTTTTAGCATTATATTTTCGAGGCTGTCATAATTAAATTCTTCGTCAACATTTTCTTCGAATTCTTCGTTAATCATCTCGTCATAAGTTATATTTTTTTCTAGTGTATCACTATTTAATTGTAAACCATGTTTTTTTAGCTCTTTTAGTTTTTTTAGTTTTTTCAATTTCCTCCCCCCTTGTTAATTCTTTCTAAATTTTTGATTTTGATTAAATATTATTTGATTAACCTTGTTTTCTATTTCTTTTTGACTATCGCTTAGAGGAATTTTAGACACAAAAACATTAACCATGTAATCATTTAGGAAGTATCTTATGTTTTCCCAAGCCCATATAGGAGGTTGTACGTAAATCCTATTTTTACTATAATCCAAAACTTTTTTATAATCGGGATTGGATTGCAAGAAATTATCGTACAGTTCTCCATACTTTTCAGTAGGTACAATATAGCCAGTATTTGTGCAAAAATATTCAAGATTTTCAGGTTTGATAAGAAACTCTACAAACTTCAAAGAAGCTAATTCTTTTTCTTTGTCAGAGTTAAATATCACAAGATTAGTACCTGCGGCGTAAATTTTTCCGTTATCCGCAGGTAGAGAAGAAATCGCATACCTAGAACTTTTCTTTTTTAAATCAGTAAATTTACTAGTGGTAGCTAATATTACCGGAGCTTTATTTTCTATAAAATCTCTATAAGAATTATCTGTCCATTTTATCAATCCCCTTCTATATAACTCATCAACTAGATTAGTAGTTTTTTCTAAATTTGAACCTAAAAATGTGGGAATTATCCTCTGATTTATCTCAAAAAAGTTACCCGATATGGAAAGTAAATAGAAAATTATAAAAGTATCTTCATTTACTTCTAAGAACAAAGGAGGGTATCCTATCTTATCCTTTATATTTTCCAATTTTGAAATAAAAGCTTCAAAATTGGTAGGCAAATCATCCACCATATCCTTATTATAATAAAAAACAAACAAACTTTTATTAAAAGGAAGAGAATAAACATTACCATCTATAATTGAAGATTTCCTAAATTCAGGATAAAGCGAATTTATGTATTGGTTTATTTCTTGACTATTAAATGAATCCATATCTTTAATAACATCTATTTCTTTAAATTGAGAAACCCAATTTTCATACGCTATAGATACATTTGGCAAATCTTTGGAATATGAGGCTTTAAGAAGCTCTGAAAATAAAACATTGTAAGGATTATTGTACCTCCCTTTTCCTCCTTTATAAACACTTTCAACCACTACTCTTTTATCTGCTACCATGTAACCTTTAGAATTAAAATCATCTACAAGCGATTGTAAGGTTTTTCCTCTTATTGAGTTTGGAGAGAAAACATGCCAAAAAGAAATCCTTACTTCACTTGCAAAGGCAAATGAACTTATAAACACCATCATAAATACTATGATCACTATAAATAATGAACCTCTTATCTTTTTCATTTATGTTCCCCCTTTCTTTGTAAACTTCATATATTATATTTAAAAAATTTTTCCAAAATTCCTAATCAATTTTCAAAAAAAATTTCCCATTTTAAGAGGAAAAGGAAAGCAAAAAATAAAAATTATTTTTATACTACTTTTCTTACTTAAGTAACGTGGAGGTGAAATAAATGAAAATCCAATACATTGGACACTCTTCTTTTATCATTTTAGCTTCAAAAAATATAATACTTGACCCATGGATAAACGGTAACCCCTCCAATACATTTTTCTCCCTTGAAAACCTTCCAAAAATAGATTACATCTTCCTTAGCCACGGACATTTTGATCACATAGCAGACGTAGAAAACGTTTATAAAAAATTTCATAGCCAAATATGGTGTAATTTTGAACTTTCAAATTACTTCATTCAAAAAGGAATATCTGCAAATGGTGCATACATGGGAGGAAAAATAAAATTTGATTGGGGATATATAAAATTCTTACCTGCTTTTCATGGAAGTTCAACCCCAGAAGGTAACTACGCAGGCTTAGCTTGCTCAATCATTATAAACATTGATAACGTAACCATTTTCTTTGCTGGAGACACCTGTCTAAATGCTGAAATGCAATTAGTACCCCGATACAACTGCCAAATATCCATCCTACCAATAGGCGGACACTTTACAATGGATATAGAAGAGTCAGTTGAAGCAGTCAAAATAATTAAACCCAAATACGTAATACCAATGCACTATAACACATTTGATCTAATAAAAGCAGATCCAAAAGAATTTAAAAACCTCGTAGAACAACAAACTTCCTCTAAATGTATAATACTTAACTCAGGAGATATTTTTGAATATGAAAATTAGCAACACTATAGAAGAAAAAGTTAACCAAATTATTGAAAAAATATTAACACGAAAAGCAATAATAGGAATAATAGGACTAGGCTACGTAGGATTACCACTACTTATAAATTTCTCAAAAAATAAATTCCATACCATAGGGTTTGATATAGATATAGAAAAAGTACAGAAACTTAATAAACAAGAAAGCTACATAAAACATATAAATTCTGAATCCTTAAAATCTATTAAAGATTTCTATACCACTACAAATGATTTTTCACGTCTTAAACAAACGGATTTCATAATAATAGCAGTACCAACTCCTCTTGATAAATACAAAAATCCTGACATGAAATATGTATTTAACACAGCAAAACAAATAAAAGAAAATCTTATCCCCTATCAAACTGTTATTTTGGAATCTACTACATACCCGGGTACTACTGAAGAAGATCTAAAACAAATTCTTGAAGAAAGTGGACTAAAAGCAGGACAAGATTTCTTCTTAGGATTCTCTCCAGAACGCGAAGACCCCGGAAATAAAAATTTTTCATTCTCCCAAATTCCTAAGATAGTTAGCGGTTATACTCCTTATTGTTTAAAAATAATTAAAACTCTGTATGAACAGGTTGTGGAGAAAGTAGTACCTGTTTCAAGCCCAAAAATAGCAGAAGCAGCTAAACTTCTTGAAAATATCTACAGATCCGTAAACATCGCCCTCGTTAACGAACTAAAAATAATATTTGACAAAATGAACATAGATATATGGGAAGTAATAGAGGCTGCAAAAACTAAACCATTCGGATTCCATCCTTTCTACCCAGGGCCAGGGATGGGAGGACACTGTATACCAATAGATCCATTCTACTTATCCTGGAAAGCCAAAGAATACGACATTTATGCTAAATTTATAGAACTAGCGGGAGAAATAAATAATCAAATGCCGTATTTTGTAATCCAAAAATCTATCGAAGCTCTAAACAAAAATAATAAAAGTATATATAATAGCAAAATTTTAATTTTAGGAGTGGCTTATAAGAAAGATGTAGATGATGCAAGAGAATCACCAGCATTAAAAATTATAGATATACTTCTAAAAAAATATAATTGTAAAGTCGACTACCACGACCCTTTCATAAAAGAATTAAAAAAATTTAGAATGTATAAATTTAACCAAAAATCAATTGAATTAACAAGAGAAAATCTAAAATCTTATGATCTTGTTTTGATAATTACAGATCATTCATATTACGATCCAGATTTTATTGCGGAAAACTCTAACCTTGTAGTTGATACCAGAAATCTAATAAAAAAATCTTTTCCGCATGTTTTTAAAGCTTAAACTATAATTAATTAACTAAATTCTTGTGAGAAATTTTGAAGAGCGGTAAGTAGAGGTATCGGGGCAGCTTGCCCTAGGCCACATAAACTAGCATTTTTTACAGTATTCGAAATCTCCTCTATCCTATCATCAAGCTTACCATTTTCTAGAAAATTTCCTAAAATCTCTACTAACTTGACAGTACCCACTCTACAGGGAATACATTGTCCACAACTTTCATCTGCAAAAAATTGCATCAAATCTTTAACTAATTTAGGAATAGACATAGAGTAAGGTATAGCAAATATTGCACCTGAACCTAACATGGCGCCTGTTTTAGCTATATCTTCATAGGTATAATTTATATTCAACGTGGAGTT
>JBKBIY010000038.1:0-9978 GCA_046294045.1 bacterium
TTTTGGGCAAAATATTTTATTTCATAAGCTTGTTCAACACAATCACTTATTGGTTTTTCTATTAATAAGTGTTTACCTTTCTTTAGACAATTCAAAGCTATTTCATGATGTTTGTCTGTTGGAGCTGCAATAGATATTATATCACAATCATTAATCAAATCTTCCATTGAATAATAACTTTTTGTTCCTAAGTTATCGGCTATAGTTTCTGATTTATACTGATCTATATCAAAAACTCCTTGAAGTTTAACGATGTTATTTAAGGAAGAATAGATTCTTGCGTGATGGAAACCTATGTATCCTACACCGATAACTCCAGCTTTTAGCATATTTCATTTTCTTCTAGTCATTTTCTTTTAAGAGCAAAGTTAAGGTTGCCGCTTGCAACTAATTCTTCTCCTACGTACACTTCACCATAGGCAAATGGGAAGTAATCTTGCCCAATTTTTTTTATTTTTGTCTTTTTAACCTTAATTGTAAGGGTATCCCCTGGTTCTACTATTTTTTTAAATTTAAAGTTTTCAATTCCTAGTAATAAGGTAAGATATTTATCGCGTTCTTCGAAAGAAGAAAGAAAAAGGATACCTGCAGCTTGAGCAACAGCTTCAATTATTATTACCCCTGGTAGAACTGGTCTATTTGGAAAATGCCCTTCAAAAAACCACTCATTAATACTAACATTTTTCTGAGCAATTATCTCATCTTCCTTTATTTCTACAATTTTATCTATAAACAAAAAAGGATATCTATGAGGTAAAGAATTAATAAGATTAAAGCTATCCATTGAATTACTTATTCTTTCAAAAATGTTACAATCCTTCTTAATAGAATACTTGAATCCCGGTTGTAGATTATTTTATATTTTGGATTTTATGTTTTGGATACAAGTTTAGAGAATCTTCTAAGAATGTATTCACCTTCATGAGGGGCAAATATTTCATTAAAACCTATTTTTCCAAGTTTTACAAATCTTGTAATTCCACAATCCTGCAAAGTTGTTATGTACTCATCTTCTTCTTGTACAAGTAAACTACAACTTTGTAATATTGTAGAGTAAGGTATAAGGTTTTGTTTTAGTTTATCTTTGTTTTCAACATTTTTAACGCAAACGAATCTATTAAGGGGTCCTATGAAGAAAGTTATGTCATTATAATCCCAGTACACTCTTTCATAGTACTTACCTTTTCCAAGTACTTGATTAGCTAAGCATATTTCTTCATTTTTAAAAATTTCGGTGTATTCATCAAAGGATAATTCATCTTGGGGGACGGAGAAATTTTTTATTGATTTTGAAAGTTTTTGGCAAAAGTACTCAATTTGTTTTTTATTTATTTTTCCTACTAGATAAACTGTTTGTACTGAAGAGCAAGCTCTTTGCTCCCATAAGCAAACATCCCAAACTATAGCTTCATAAAAACTATCGTTATCTATGTTCTCTATAAATTTTCCTTTATCTATCACTGCTATACTATACTTAGGTCCGAATGTTATTAATTTCTTTCTAGGATCAAAGTTTGAAGCAAAATACTTTATGGTATCATAAGATCCCCAAACTACCACAGCATCGGCATACTTGTTTATATAATCCATAAATTCATCGGATTTATAAGAAATAATAGCGATATTATCTGAAATGATTCCATCCATTGACAATTCTTTTTCGGCCTTTTTAAGAGTTTCGATCCAAAATAGGCCAAAAAAATTTCCTACTTTTGAGGAAGTTTTAACAATATTGATATTTCTAGTTATAATTCCATTTAGAAGTGAGTCTATGCTAGAAACGAAAACATTTCCTGCTGTTATATGAACAAGTAAACCAAGTGGGAAAGCTTTTACTTTAACATCCTTTCCAATCCATTTATCAAAAATTTCAAAATTATGCATTTCTATTTCTATTCTCTTTTTAATACTTTCATACGTAAAAATTTTAGCTAATTCAATAACAGCTAGTTTTATCATATCTTTACTAAAACCGATATTTCTAAGATTTTGGTATATAAAAGTGTATAAATTATCATCAGCATTAAGAAAAAAAGAGCTTACTTTATCAATTATTTTTAGTATTTCTTCGGTTGAGGTTTTAAGTAAATTATTTCTTTTTTGGTTTGCTAAAGAAAATATGTAATCTAGATCTCCCTCAAGTAAATCATTTAGATAATATCCAAAAACGTAATTATTATTTTGGACCATAAAGATATTTCTCGTAAATGTCAAGAAATTTTTTGAATTTATCGAAGAAAGGATCTTCTACATTTAAATTTTTTATTTCTCTTAAAGTAGCGGTTTGTGGAATAAAAATGTTTCTAATTTCGTAGTATCTTAGGAAATTCATAAATACATCTTTAAAACTATTTGCACTTAAATTGTTAATGTCAATATTTTCCAGATACTTTACTATTAATTTTCTTCTTATCCAAATGTAAATCCTGTAAAGTGTAAATGAAATGATCGCCAATATAAGTAATTTTAGGGAAATTTCAAAAATTAACTTAATATTTTGAGCTATATCTTCACTTATAATTCCTGAGGATACTAAGTAGTCTTTGGATTTATTTTCAAGGTATTTAAGTGTGAATTCATCTACATTTGCAGGTGTGGGGTCAACAGGTAACCACCCGAAAGGGGTTAAAACCTCTACCCAAGCATGGGCATCATCTGAGTATACCTCCACAAAACCCGTAAAAATATCTCTTTTTTGTGGTAAATAACCTAGTACAACTCTTGAAGGTATACCTACTGATCTTAACATAACTGCCAAAGCACTTGAGAATTGCTCACAATATCCCCTTTTCTGAATAAAAAGAAAATCATATACCGCCTCATCTTTTGGATTATTAATAAATAAATCATAAGTATAGTTTTTTTCTAAATAAGTTTTTATGGCTTCAACTTTGCCCCAAAAAGTAGACTCATCTTTTGTTAAATTATATGCTAAATTATGTATATCCTTAGAAATTAACGGTAAAGAAAGATAATCAAGATAAAAAGGTTCTTTTTTATATATTGTGTAAAAAAAGCTAACGTACTCATCGAAGCTTATAGATTTTAACTTATCAAAGTCAAAATAGGGAATCCTTGAGTTAATAGTATATGTAATACCTTTAACTAGAGGATACTCTGAATAAAAATTGTAATCTTTGATTCTAATGTAGTTAGATGGGAAAAAAGTTTCGCTTGCAATGGGTATATGATAAAGTATATCAGGTAAATCTTTAAAAATCATAAAGTAAGTATTAATACTAGAAGTTGATGAATAAGTGAATTCACTAGGTAAGGAAAAGTAAGAATAATCTCCTTTTATAAATTGTGTTTTACTTTCGGGTTTATTATACCATTTTTTCCCATCATAATAAATAAGATGAAATCCTTTTATGTATGTAATATAAGGAGTTTTTATTTTCATTACTAAGATATGGGGTAGTAATCCTCTGTTACTAAGATCCATTTCGCCTTTAAAATTCCTATAAACATAATTTTTGGAAAGAACATTTTGTAATTGTTTTTCATAAACTTTTGGATTATTATAACTATTCTCAATATTTTCATAACCTTTTGGGGCAAATACTACTCTAAAGAAGTAATTACCTACCATAGGTTTAGGTAAAAACAAAAATAGTAGGAATCCTAAAAATAAAACCAGAAATGTAAAAAATAAATTAATCTTGTATATCTGTGTAAGATCAATATTTTCATGGTCCATAACAAACAGAGCCAGAAAAAAGAGAAAAACAAAAATAACTATATAAGGTACTATAAATACAGATGAAGATATCGTAGTTAAAACTATTAATACTATTAAAGAAGAAGTTACGGAGTAAAGTATATCTTTCTTTCTTGGTAGGTCAAAACTGTGGATTACAAGTAGGGAAATAAGTAGTTCTAGCAAAGGTATACGAGGATCATATACGCTTTCAGGTAAACTCTTAAAAAATGCTAAAGCAACTAAAATCATCATGAAAGCCAGAATTATTTTTACAAAAACTTGATTACTATATCTATTATACCAACTCCATATATAACCAAATGTTAAAAACACGCCTAACAGAATAGATTTATAAATAAACTCAATTTCAAAAATCGATAAATATACAAAAAAACCGTATCCTATTATCGTAAACAAACACAAAACGTAGGAAAATATTCTAAAATATAGATTATCTTCTATTTTTTGTAATTTTTGCAAATTTGGGTTATTCATATTGATAAGTTTTAACTTAATAGTTTTTTGTAATAGTAAAGATAAACGGGATCACTCGAATCAATTTCTATAAGGTATTTTATATATTCTTTTGCTTTTTCAGTATTACCAAATACGAAATGAATAAAGAAAGCTCTAAAGACGATACTAGGATCCTTAAAACCCTCATTTATAGCTTTTTCATATAAAAATAGAGCATTTAGGTAGTCCGCTTTGTTTTTCGCCAATCTTTCCATAAACATAGCTTTTAAAACAAGATGAAAAACCTCGTATTTATCAGAAATTTCAGATAATAGCTTGAAATAATTTTCTAAATTATCTGGATAAGAATTATTTAAAAGATAGAAATTTATAAGTAACTGGTAATACTTTTTTTTAATCTGATTATCCGCTTCTTTAAAAATTTTTTGATTTTCTTCTAAATAAGAAATAGTCTCTTTTTTTTTACCTTTAATGTAGTTTATCATTGAGTTTGCTAAGATAAAGATAGTTTTATCAAGATTTTTTGAGATCATTAGTAAGTTATTAAGGTATTCTAGGGAGTTTACTTCAAATCCTTTACTCCAGTAGAAAAATGATATAGAAAGGTATAAATAGGGGATGTATCTAGGATCTTTTATTTCGAAGACCATCTCTTTGAATTTATTTATCAGTTGGGATTCTTTAAAAACGCCTGCCATAGCATGTAGCATAATATCAAATAATTTCAAAGGTATTTCCATTTCTCTGGAATTAGCTCTTGAATAAGCCATCAATGTGTACTCATAAGCTTCGGAATAATTTTTAAGAGATAGATAAACTTGGGCTAGTAAAATGTAAGCCTCTAATTCGTCAGGGTTGTATTCTATTAAGTTCTTAAGAATTACAACTAACTCCTCAATTTTACCAGCTTCTAAATAAAAATTTGAAAGAATTTTGTAATATTTGTAATTAGTAGGGTCAATGGATATAGCGGTTTGGACAGCTTGTATAGCTTGTTCTAATTGTCCAGATTCATAATATATTTCCGCTAATTTTTCATAAAACAGAGCGTTTGAAGAATCAACGCTTATAAGTTCATAAATTATGTTAAGTGCTTCTTCATATTTTTTCACTTTGCTTAATAAATCTGCTAATTGATAACTATATTCAATTTTTTTTCCCCCAATTTTTATAAGTTGGTTAATAACATTTATAGCATCCCAATATTGTTGTTCTTCTTTATATAGAGGTAAAAGTTCTTCCATTAATTCAGCTTTAGCTTCAAGAGATAGGTCGGTATGAAGTTTTAATATGTTTTCAACGGCTAAGATCAAGGAAGGTGTGTTACTTATAGCCTTGGAAGCTAAGTACAAATCTTGATATACACTTAAATCATCAGGATTTAAGGAGAGCAATTTATAACAAACTTCTATAGCTTCTTTGTATTTGCCAGTACTGAGATAAAAAGAAAGAGCTTCTTTTAGAACGTCTTGGTCTTCGGTAAATTGCAATAAAGCGGAATATATCTTAGCAAGTTCAAGATTTTTCCCTGCCATTTTATAAGATTTTATTAAGGCTGGTATAAGATCTTTATCGCTGTAATGCTTAAGGTAGTTTTCCCAGTTTTGTATAGCTAAATCATAATTTCCCATTTTATAGTAAGCTAAGCCCATGTATTTATAGGATTTTAATAAAACGTGTTGATCTTTTTCAAAAGAGATAATTAAAGATAAGTGATCAATTGCAATTTCTGGTTGATAGTTTACAGCAGCTTTAGCAGCTAAAAGCAAATAAAGTCTATCACCTGTAATTTCATAAACCTTATAGTAGCTAATGTAACTATTAGGAAAATCCTTTAGAGTATATAAAACATCACCTTCTAATGAAAGAATTTTTTCGTTTTCTCCATAATCTATCTTATATAAATCTATATAATACAAAGATTTTTGTAAATCACCTATTTTATAATAAGATTTAGCAAGCACATACAAAATGTTCTTACTTTTATAGTAAGGTAAAATTAATTCAAGTATTTTTATAGTTTCTTGGTAATTTTTATTTTCATATTCTTTTTGTGCTTTAGATAAGTATGTTTCTATATCTGTGGATGAAAAGGGTAGTGAAGATGAAGAAGGTATACTGCTTGGCTTAATTAGGTTTGATTTTTCTAAGGATTCTTTATAATCCGTTTTATATTCTTCTGGATTTTTGTAAAAGATATCTTGAATATTTTTTTTATAAGATGATATTTCAGAGAGGATGTCTCCTATGGTTTTTTGCACCAATTCGTTTATACTTTCCTTTACAATATTTTCTTTCATATTTACTTTTTGTAAATTCTCTTCAGCAGAAGATATTGTTAATTCACTTTCTAGAGCTGAAAAGTAATCTTCAAAATCTTTTTTTATTTGAGAAATATTTTGGTATCTTAGGTTTTTGTCTTTTTGTAGGCATTTGAGGATTATTTTTTCTATTTGTGGAGGGATAGAAGGGTTATATTTGGTTGGGGGTAATGGATTTTCATTAAGAATTTTATATATCATACTTGCAGGGTTTACTGCTACTATAGGTAGATTTGAGGTTAATAATTCATAGAGAATAACACCTAGGGAGTATATATCGGTTTGTTGATCTACGTTTATTCCTTGAGCTTGCTCGGGTGATAAGTAAGCCAGTGTTCCCATTAAAACTCCAGGATTTGTTATACTATGGCTTCCTAAAGCAAAAGCTATACCAAAATCCGTTATTTTAACAACGTTATCTTTGGTTAGCATTATATTTTCTGGTTTAAGATCTCTATGTACAACCCCTTTACCGTGTGCGTATTCTACTCCATCAAGTATTTGCAAAAATATTTCAAGGGATAAATTTAAGTCCTTATTTTTTCCTTTTTCTATGAATTCTCTTAAAGAATAGCCTTCAATATATTCCATTACAAGAAAATACTGATTATTGAATATAAGTAAGTCGTAAACTTTAACAATGTTAAAATGATCGAGTGAGGCTGTAATTTTGGCTTCTCTTAAGAATCTTTGTAAAAATTCTTTTTTTTGAGTTAGATCTTGAGAAAGGGATTTAATTGCTACTTTTCTGTCTAATACGGTATCATGAGCTAAAAATACTTCTCCCATTCCTCCCTTTCCAAGACTTTTTATTAACTTATATCTATTTGCTAGTAAATTACTCATTAAGTTATATTCTTTCATTTTCTATTTCTCTAAGATAGGAGGAAAAACCTTCAAGAGAATTAGAGAAATTATTTTTGACCTTTTACCTGATTTAGTACGTAATTTATTGAATCTTTTAACAAGGGAATGGTGGTTTTATTAATTACAAACGGTAGATAAATAAATGACAAAATAATATATACATAAGCCACTTCCATTCTTATGTTAGGGTTTAATAACTGGGCAAAGAATGGTAAAGCTATTAACAAGGCTTTTAAAGAAGTAAATTTGAAATCCAGAAGAATTATTAAAGCAAATAAGCTTTGGGCAGCGGTTAGGAAGATTTCCTGCTTTTGTAAACTATCTAATTTCATGCTTTCCGGTGTATGTCCATGATAAAAAAGTGAAATGAAATAAACCAGAGGTATGAATCCAACAAGCAAAGTCCATTGATTAATTTTTGAAGAAACTACGGTAGTAAAAGCGTCGGTAGCTAATAACTTCCAAGCGAATAAAACAACTATTATTATTTCAGGTGATTCTGAGGCTATAGGTGCAACCCATTGTACCATTAAAAATTTAGCTAACTGAGGATCAAATCCAAATTTCATGGCTACATGAGTACCTATAACAAGTAAACTTTCTCCAAATGGTTCTGCTGAAGCTAGGAAAGTTATGGCACTAAAAAGAAACATCACAACTAAAAGAATTTTTTTTCTCTTTTCTGGCAGGGAAGAAATGTAGTGAGCAGGACCTTCTAACTCAGGCTCCCTTTTCCCCATCTTCGTAGCTAAGTAAATATAATACCCAAAAATGGAAAATAAAATTAAAGTGTCAAGTAGACTTAAAGTACCTTTGAAAGGTATTATAAAACAGTATAAAGTTGAGATTAGTAAGAATGATATTTCTAGTATATTTGATTTTTCCATTTGTATGTATGATGGTAGGACATTTTTTTTATTTTCTCGGGCACGGGCTATAAGGTATACGATTAAAATAAGTGGCCAGACTATTCCTATAAGCATTCTGTTAGCTCCTGTCATGTTGCTAATCGCATAGTGGGTATATTCTGGATTATTACCTGCTACCCAGGTGAAATATATATCTACCACATACTCGGGTATAACGTTGATGATAGCTATAACTGCTAGTACGAAGGCTGGGGGGAGGTATTCTTGGGTACTTTCTGCTGCCCAGGAAACAAGGAAAGCTCCGGCTATAATTGATATTCCTGTCATTATGGCTGAAACTACAGCGTAATGCTCATAGTCCCACTTAAAAATGTTTAACAAATCCATTAATTTTATAAAAATCCAGGGAAGTGGTATTAAAAAAGCTGTAATTAGCCAATATAAGTACTTTTTAGAATGTTCTTCTTTATTATTTTTTTCAACGTCTTTATTCATATTAACTTTGTCTTTCAGCTCTATTTTTTCAAATTTATTTTCCACGGATAATTTTTCAACATTAGTTTTTAAAACGCTAATTTTTCAACTAATTACTTATTATATTCAAAATGGATTAGTATTATCCTTTATATTAAATTAAAATCAGGAGGGTTTTAGAATATTAAATTCAATTTTTTATAGGGGATGTTATCGAGATTTATAAATTTTTTAGCTGTTTTGTTTGTTATAGTTTACAGTTTATTACCTATAGTTTTAATTTTTATTTTTTCACTTGTACCAAACAAGTCTTTTTCCCAGGGTAGATTTGAAAAGTTAACATTAGAGAATTATTTTTATATTCTTAGTGATCCTAACATTTTGCATTATTTGTATAATAGCTTGTCAGTTTCTTTGATATCAGCAACTATTACAACTTTTTTAGGATTCATACTTACTTACAGCATTGTAAGAAAGAAGTTACCTTTTTCAAGGTTATTCGAGAATTTACTTTTACTTCTTAATACTTTTCTTGTGCTTGGTGTTTTAATAATTGTGCCTATTTTTGAAATAATCGTAAAAATAGGATTGTTTAATACCTTAGTTGGCCTTATAGTAGTTTATACTTCTTTAGGATTTGTTTTTTCTTTTATTCTTCTTAGTAAGTTTATTAGCAGTCTTGTTAAAGATTATGAAGAATCTGCGATTATAGAGGGAATGAATGAATTCCAAATAATGTTTTTCATAGTGCTTCCACTTGTGAAACAAGCTTTTCTAAGTGTATGGATACTTCAATTCATAGGTTTTTGGAATGAATTCATTTTTGCTTTAACTTTAACAAATGAGAATATAAAGAGGACTTTAACGGTGGGAGTAACGCTAATAAGCGGTTCAGATATATTCGAAATACCTTGGGCAACTATTATGGCTGGAGTTTTCGTAGCTATTTTCCCACTTATCTTAATAGTATCTTTCCTTGAAGATTACCTAGTTAAGGGTATCTCAGGTAAATAGAGATATTTTATCAGAATTTTAATCCAAAATGTATTATCATTTATTACTAAAAGAATTTAAAAAAATACTTGATAACGGGTATTCAAAGTTTGACTACATAATTTTTGTTTTTAATGAAAATTTACCGTTGGATAAGGTGGATCTTATCAATGCTGACATAACAAATCAAGATTCTAAATACAGAATTTCTACACTTCAAACTTTGTCATTTGTGATTAATTCTCTTAAAGGAAATTACATTAACCTTAAAGTT